>CAKUHX010000021.1 GCA_934659475.1 uncultured Oscillospiraceae bacterium | reverse complement strand
GCAGGATGGAGTCCACCGCGCCGTTGCGGATCTTGAAGCACTTCATGTCCTGGCCGCCGATGTCGATGATGAAGTCCACATCGGGCTCGAAGTGGGCGGCGGCCTTGTAGTGAGCCACCGTCTCTACCAGCCCCAGGTCGCAGGAGAAGGCGGACTTGATCAGATCCTCGCCGTAGCCGGTGACGGCGGCCCCGCGGATGTCGATGCGGCCGCCGCAAAGGGCGTAGATCTGCTTCAGCTGCTCCAGCACGATGGACACGGGGTTGCCCTGATTGGAGTGGTAGTAGGTGTACAGCAGGGCGCCGTCCGGGGTGATCAGCACCAGCTTGGTGGTGGTGGATCCCGCGTCGATGCCTAAGTAAGCGTGGCCGGCATAGGTGTGGATGTCCAGCTCCGGGGGCTTTTTGGAGTTGTGCCGGGCGCAGAACTGGTCATACTCCTCCTGGCTGTTGAACAGGGGAGGCATGGTGTCCACCAGAGAGGAGACGTCCACGCTCTTCTCCAGCTTATCCAGCACCTGCTCAAAGGGCTGGGGGGCCAGCTCGGTGGCGCACAGGGCGGCGCCCATGGCGGCGAAGCAGTCGCCGTCCGCCGGGAAAATGGCGTGGTCGGCGTCCAGCTTCAGGGTCTCAACGAACCGCTGGCGCAGCCCCATAAGGAAGTGCAGGGGCCCGCCCAGGAATACGATCTTGCCCTTCAGCTCGCGGCCCTGGGTCAATCCGGCCACGGTCTGATCCACCACGGCCTGGAAAATGGAGGCAGCCACGTCCTCCTTCCGCCCGCCCTGGTTCAGGATGGGCTGGATGTCGCTCTTGGCGAACACGCCGCAGCGGCTGGCGATGGGGTAGATCTTCTCGTGCTTCAGGGACAGTGCGTCCAGCTCTTGCACGCTCACGTTCATCAGGGTGGCCATCTGATCGATGAAGGCCCCGGTGCCGCCGGCGCAGGAGCCGTTCATCCGCTCCTCCAGCGCGCCGCCGAAGAAGATGATCTTGGCGTCCTCGCCCCCCAGCTCGATCACCGCGTCAGTGCCGGGGATGTAGCGGTCTACGGCGGCGGCGGTGGCGTATACCTCCTGCACGAAGTCCAGCTTTGCCGCGGCGGCTACCCCCAGCCCGGCGGAGCCGGTGATGGCCAGACGGATCTGCTGCCCGGCCAGCATGGACTGGATGGAGCGCAGGGTCTGGCAGGCCCGCTCACGGGCCTTGGAGTAGTGCCGTTCATAGGAGCGGAACAGCAGCTTGTCCTGTTCGTCCAGCACGACCACCTTTACCGTTGTGGAACCAATATCAATGCCAACTCGTAAACTCATGATACACCGCCTGAAATGAGAAACAATGGATGTCCGCAGCGCCCCTCTTCCTGTTTTGACAGAGCGCAGAGGAGGAAAGCGTAGGACCACATTTATAAATGTTAGCGTCCAAATATTACGAAAACAACCCATTTAACGACTTCTTAACGAGAAAAAACGCAGAAGGAATGGCAGTTTTACGGAGGAGAACTGGGCGAGATCGACAAAAAGCCAACAGGGAAATTGTAAAAAATACCAGGACTCCGGCAAAACAGGCCGGAGCCCTGGAAAAATTACAGGTCGGGGTCCAAGATCAGCTGCGGGCCGATCTCGGGGACGCTGTGTACCCCGCACATGGACATGGCGTCGGCCAGTTCATCCCGAAGCTTCTGCACCAGCAGGGCCACCCCCTCTTCGCTGCCGCCGTATACCGCGGTGACGAAGGGCCGCGCCATCAGTACGCCGTCCGCGCCCAGGGCCAGAGCCTTCAGCATATCAGTGCCGCTGCGGATGCCGCCGTCCACCAGGACGGTCATTTGCCCCCCTACCGCCTTTGTGATGGCGGGCAGCACCCGGGCCGTGGCGGGTACGCCGTCCATCACCCGTCCGCCGTGGTTGGAGACCACGATGCCCGCGGCCCCGGCCTCCAGGGCCTTTCGGGCGCCGGAGACGGTCATGATACCTTTTATTATAAAAGGTACACCGGCGTATTCGATGATCTCCCGCAGCTCCGCCGTGGTCTTAGGACCCGCGGGGGGCTGGAGCCCCTTCAAGAAGGGCAGGCCCGCCGCGTCGATGTCCATGGCGAACACCTTGGCACCCACGGCCTTGGCCTGGTCCAGCTTTTCAAAAACAGTGTCCCGGTCCCAGGGCTTGACCGTGGGGATGCCCTGTCCGTTCTGGGCGCCGATGGCCCGGGCGGCGCTGCGGAACACCTCAGGGTCGGTGCCGTCGCCGGTGAAGGCGGCGATCCCAGCCTGGGCACAGGCGGGCACCAGGATCTCGTTATAGCCGGTGTCGGAGAGCAGGTCGCCGTAGTGCAGCTTCACCGCGCCCACGGGCCCGGCGAACAGGGGCAGAGCCAGCCTTTGCCCAAAGAGGGTGCAGGCGGTGTCCGTCCCCCGGTTTTCGCAGATCGTGTCCATGTTTAAAAAAATGTCCTGCCAGGCGCCGTAGTTGCGCATGGCTACGGTGCCGGTGCCCTTGGCCCCGGGGCCGGGCATGGCGCTGCGGCAGGCGCGGCCGTCGCAGACCGGACAACCCTTGCAGTGGGGCCCCAGGCGGGGCCGGGCGGCGGCCAGCAGTTCGGGATAGGTCATAACAGTCCCCTCCCGCCGGTCACAGCACAGTCTTTAGGGCCTGAGCGATCTGGTCGGGGCAGGAGGTGGCCTTGCCGCCGCAGCGGATGCCCTCCAGACGGGCGATGGCGTCCTCTACCTTCATCCCCTTTAACAGGGCGGAAACGCCCTTGCCGTTTCCGTCGCAGCCCCTGGTGATCTGAACGGACTGGATCACTCCGTTGTCCACTTCGATTTGAAAGTTGGTGGAGCAGACGCCCTTGGGCGTGTAGTTGATGGTCATATGGCTCACTCCTTATCTTTGACCCCGGCCCCGGCGGCCGTAAAGAGGGGCGCTCTCCGCCGCGCAGGGGCGGAGGGACGGGACCGGGCCTTTTCCGGACCAGTATAGCAAAAACAGGGGAAAAAGGCAAGCAGACCGGGTCATAACTGAGGGTTATGACATCTATAACAAATTTTCCGCGAGATCGCGGAGAAAAAATGGGATAGGACTTGAAAATAATAAAAATGGTGTTAAGATAACATTAAGAAACACAAAAACACATTAAGACAAAGCAAAGGAGGCGTGCAAAATGAACGTAGGTGGCATCATCATCGTGCTGGTCTTGGTCGGCGGCATTGCCATGACCGTTTCCAAGAACCTCTCCCGCAAGAAAGAGGAGCAGCAGAACGACGAGGAGCAATAAAAGTTTTCTTCCCCCCTCTCTTAAAAAGCAGCACGGCCCGAAAGATCGGGCCGTGCTGCTTTTTTGGCGGAACAGATCGGTATGGACAGTGTCAGGCACCCTGCTGCTCCAGGGTCAGCCGGTCCGCGATCATGGCGATGAATTCGCTGTTAGTGGGCTTCCCCTTCACGTTGGAGACCGTATAGCCGAAGTACTTCTGCAGCGTCTCCAGGTCGCCCCGGTCCCAGGCCACCTCGATGGCGTGGCGGATGGCCCGCTCCACCCGGCTGGCGGTGGTGTTGAACCGCTTGGCGACCTCGGGGTAGAGCACCTTGGTCACGGCGTTGATCACGTCCATATCGGCTACGGCGATGAGGATGGCCTCCCGCAGATACTGGTAGCCCTTGATGTGGGCGGGCACGCCCACGTCGTGGATGATGGCGGTCACCTGGGCCTCCATGCTGCGGCTGGGGGCGACCTGGCCGGTGCCCACCCGGGTGATCTGGCGCAGCCGCTCGCACACCACGCTGGGGCGGCAGGGCTTGCTCAGGTAGTAGTCGGCGCCCTGGGCGGCGGCAAGGTCGGCCATCGTCCCCTGTACGTAGCTGGACAGGACAAGGATGCGGGGCCGCTGGTCGGCGGGGAGCTTCTGGAGCGCGGCCAGCACCTCCAGCCCGTCCATTCGGGACAGGACCAGCTCCATGGCCACGGCGTCGGGGTGCAGCTTCTGGATCAGCTCCAGCAGCTGGGGGCCGTCGCCGGTGCTGCCGACGACCCGAAGGTCGGATTCGCTGTTGATGGCTTCAGTCATGGATCTGAGGAACAGGTCGCCGGTGTCTGCGAGGACAACTGTCTTGATCGGTTCTACCATAGCTTGAATATCCTCCCTCACAATTCTGGGTGTTTCAACCCGCACCTATAAATTACCACAAAATGGAATATAATGCAAGAACAAATCCCCAAAAACTGTAAAAACTGTACGACATATTTATACGTATGATTATTTCATTCGACAAAAATACCAATAAAAGGATAAGCTGCACTTTCTGAGGGAGGTCTGCCGGGGGCGGGGCTACAGCTCCGCCCCCGGCGCCTGCTTTACGCGGTGGCCTCTTCCCGGGCCGCACTGTCGCCGGAACTCAGCATACGGCTGATGGGGATGCCATATCCTCTGGTGGGGTCATTCACCAGAACATGGGTCACGGCCCCCACCACCCGTCCGTCCTGAAGGATCGGGCTGCCGCTCATCCCCTGGACGATGCCCCCCGTCAGTTCCAGAAGGGCGGGGTCGGTGACCTGGATGGTCATGGAGCGGTCGCCGTTCTGGGACAGGTGGGTGATGCGGATCTGGAACTCCTGGATCTTCTCGCCCTGGACGTTGGACAGGATGGTGGCCGGGCCCACCTTGGTCTGCTCCCAGCTGGCCGCCTCCATGGGGGCACCCAGAGCGGTGAGCGCTTGGCGGTCCACTGTGCCGAAAATACCCTGGGGCGTGTTGGCGGACAGGGTGCCCGCGTCCTGCTGCAGCTGGAACACACCGTGGAGCTCGCCCGGCTGTCCCGCCGTCCCCTTCTTTACGTCGCTCACCCGGGCGCGCATGATGCTGCCGGACTCCAGGGGCATCAGAAGGGCGGTGTCCGTGTCGTTGATGCCGTGGCCCAGGGCGGCAAAGGTGCCGTTGGCCGGATCGTAGTAGGTCACGGTGCCGATGCCCGCCATGGAATCACGCAGCCAGATGCCCAGCTGGGCCGTGCCCTGCCGGTTCACGGCGGGCAGGGCGGACAGCTGGAGGGACTTCTCCCCCCGAACGGCCCGGATGGTCAGCGGTTGGGCGGGCTGTGCGGCCACCATGGCCTGTACCTGCTCCACCGTGTCCACATCCTGCCCATTGATGTGGGTGATCAGGTCGCCGGTCCTCAGCCCGCAGTCCCGGCCCGGCTGCCGCGGCCCCTCCGGCGTGCTGATCTCCGACAGGCCTACCACCAAAACACCGTCGGAAAATAGTTTGATCCCCACCGCCTGGCCCACAGGGATGATCTGCCGCGCCTGACCGGCGGGGCTGAACGCTTCTGCTGCGGGCTGCAGCTCGCTGGCCCCGGCGGGCGGGGCCAGCAGACAGCCCAGCAGCAGACACACAGCCGCCGGCCCGGCCCAGAGGGCGGCTCTGCGCTTCTTCTCCTTCTCCAATGGGATCACCTCCAAATCTGCGGAGCGTGGCGCCCCGCCCAGACAGTATGTCCGTGCCCGGCGGGGATCTGCGGAGAAAGGAATTCCACCAATGGAAAGAAACGGGGGCGCGGCTCTGGGCGGCGGGCAAAGGAAAAAGAAGGCCGGTAAAATTGGAGAAAGAAGGAAAATGAAAAGATCGAAAGGCTTTGCCGCAGTATGCGCGGTTTTGGCTGCCGGGATACGTTGGCGGTGCCGGAATTCTCTTCCGTTATAGCACTGCAGCGGCATAAATCAAGGGAAGTACCGTTCTTTTCATGCGGATGTAGCGGGCGGGACTGAAAACTTAACGGTATTTTAATGGGACAAACACAGAATATTGGGAGTTTTAAATTTTAAAACGCAAAATATAGGAGGGAATAAGGTGCTGCGTACCGGTCAAACAAGGAGCGGCGGACTGCGGGCGGCGGGGGATGTGCTGCGCTGCGCCGGGGCCTTCCCCGCCTGGGTGGTGGGCTCCGGCTTTGCCACAGGGCAGGAGCTGATGCAGTTTTTTGCCCGGTATGGAGAGGGCGGCCGCTGGGGCGTGGCGATCGTGCTGGCGGGGTTCCTGCTCACGGGGCCCGCGCTGCTGCGGGCGGGATATGACCGCCGGGGGGAGTCGGATCCCGACCCCTTCTGCTGGGCCTGCGGACCGGTGCTGGGCGGGATCTACAGAAGGCTGACCCCGGCGGCATCTATGCTGCTGCTGCCCGTGCTGCTGTCCGGCGCGGGGGCCGCCATAGGGGAGAATTGGGGCCTGGACCGCCGGGCTGGGGCGGCGCTCATGGCGGCGGCGGTGCTGGCGGCCTGGCGGGTGGGCTTTCAGCATTGTTCGGCAGCGGCGGCGGTGATCGCCCCCACGGTGGCGCTGTTCTCCATGGCGGTGGCGGGGGCCGCTGTTTTGAAGGGAGGGGCGCTCTCGTCGGCTCCGGCGGCGCCGGGCTGGGCCGGGAGCGGCGTACTATATTTAGCCATGAACTGCTGGGGGGCCAGCGCATACCACTGCCGCCTGGGGGCCTCGGCGGCGGGCAGGAGGTCCGCGGCGCTGGGCGGCGCGCTGGGCGCGCTGCTGCTGGGCGGAGCCATAGGACTGATGAGCGCCGCCATCGCCGGAAGTCCCGGGGCTATGGCCATGGAGGTGCCCGCCCTGTATCTGGCGGAGAGCATCGCCCCTGCGCTGGGCCGGGCCTTTGCCTGGGTGCTGCTGCTGGGGATATTCTCCTCCTGCTGTGCCATGCTCTGGACGGTCTGTCCCGGGGAAAGAGGCGGCGGAAGAGCGCTGGCGGCGGTGGCCGGAGCCCTGCTACTGGGGCGGCTGCCCTTTCCGCAGCTGGTGGCCCGGCTGTATCCCCTTCTGGGGTGGGCAGGCCTGCCCTTTATTCTGTGCGTTTTTTTGAGAAATACGTTCACATATCTGCCGGGGAGGAGGAAAATGCGCTGAAATGGTTTGGGCATTTCGAGGGATGTGCTGAAAGGATGAAAAACTTGGCAAACTTTTTCCACTTTCTTTGTTGCGCTGAAGGGACATTTCTGGTATGATAAACAATACCTATCAAATGTTGTCCTTGTATGGCGCACAAACAGCCCTGCGCGGCGTGCGTGCCCGGACGGACAGCAGACAAGAGGCGCCTCTTGTGCTTTGTCTTTTCCCCTGAAAAGACAAAGCATATACTGTCGCCGGGGCTTTTGCCGCTGCGGCTATCCCGGGAACGCGGGGGCGGAAGAAAAAGAAAAGAAGGATGAAAACAGAATGAACTCTAAGACGCTGATGTACATCTTAAAGCGGATCGTTCTGGCGATCGTCACGGTATGGGTGGTCATTACCATCACCTTCTTCGTCATGCGTATCGTGCCCGGCGGGCCGTTTATGAGCGAAAAGGCCATCTCAGAGACGGCGCAGGCCGCGCTGGAGGCCAAGTACGGTCTGGACAAGCCCGTGACGGAGCAGTATTTCACCTATCTGCGGGACGTGGTGACCAAGTTGGACTTCGGTCCCTCCCTGAAGCAGAGGGGGCGCATGGTGGCCGACGTGATCTATGACGGCATGAGGACCTCGGTGAAGCTGGGCCTGATCGCCGCCTTCTGCGCCGGTATCGTGGGCATCGTGCTGGGATCCGTGGCCGCTCTGCGGCGGAACCGCCCGGTGGATAAGATCATCATGGTCATCACCACCGCCTTTGTGTCCATGCCCTCCTTTATTATGGGGTCGCTGCTGCTGGTGGCCTTCTCGGTCAAGCTGTCCATCTTCCCCGCCAACGGGGCAGAGGCCGGGGGACTGGTGCTGCCGGTCATCACCCTGGCCCTGTATCCCATGGCATATATCACCCGCCTGACGCGGTCCTCCATGCTGGACGTGCTGGGGCAGGACTATATCCGCACCGCCCGGGCCAAGGGCGTGGATGGGATGCACATCATCTTCGGCCACGCGCTGAAGAACTCCCTGATCCCCGTGATCACCTACTTCGGCCCCATGCTGGCCTATATCGTCACCGGCTCTCTGGTGGTGGAGCAGATCTTTGCCGTGCCGGGCATCGGCCGGGCGTTCGTCAACAGCATCACCAACCGGGACTACCCCCTGATCATGGGCACCACCATCGTGCTGGCCACCCTGATCGTTGTCATGAACCTGGTCAGCGACATCCTGTATAAGGCTGTCGATCCCCGGATCACGCTGGAATAAGGAGGGCGCAGGGAAATGCTGAAAAAACCGTTCAGCCTCCATGTGGACATGGATGCTTTTATCCCCGCTACAGAGAGCGAAAAAGAGTATATGGTGCAGATGCGCCCCGCCTCCACCTTCTTCAAGGACGGCGTGAAGCGCCTGCGCAGGAACAAGGTGGCCACGGTCTCCTTCTTCATCGTGCTCATCATCACCCTGACCTCCATCCTCCTGCCCATTTTCTGGCCCTACTCCTACAGCCAGCAGCTGGGCGTGCGCCCCGGAAAGCCGGTGGACGCCTCTTACAACAATCTGGCCCCCTTTGAATACGGCGAGACCGAGCAGAAGAAGATCGACGCCGGGGAGAAGGTCTTCCCCCACATCTTCGGCACCGACTCCGCCGGCCGGGACTACTTCATCCGCATTGTCTACGGCACCCGCATCTCCCTGGCCGTGGGCTTCTTCGCCAGCATCATCGTGCTGATCATCGGCATGACAGTGGGCTCTATCGCGGGCTACTGCGGCGGTAAGGTGGACCTGATCATCATGCGCATCGTGGACATCATATATTCCCTGCCCGACATGCTGATGGTCATCCTGCTGTCCTCCGTGCTGAAGGTGGTGCTGGGCAAGGCCATCGAAGGCACGGTGCTGGCCAAGATCGGCAGCAATATCATCAGCCTGTTCATCGTGTTCGCCCTGCTGTATTGGGTGTCCATGTCCCGGCTGATCCGCGGCCAGATCCTGTCCCTGCGGGAGCAGGAGTACGTTCTGGCCGCCAAGGCCGCTGGGGCCAAGGGCAGCTGGGTCATCACCAAGCACCTGCTGCCCAACTGCATCAGCGTGGTGGTCATCTCCACCGCCCTTCAGATCCCCAACGCCATCTTTACCGAGAGCTACCTGTCCTTCCTGGGGCTGGGCGTGAACGCACCCATGCCCTCGCTGGGCTCTCTGGCCTCCGACGCCCTGAACGGCATCACCTCCTACCCCTACCGTCTGGTCATCCCGGCCATCGTGATCTCCCTGATCGTGCTGTCGCTGAATCTGTTCGGCGACGGCCTGCGCGATGCCTTTGACCCCAAGCTGAACAGTTAAGGAGGGACGGAACAAATGGCACTTTTGGAAGTTAGAGACCTGCACACCTCCTTTTTTACCGACGCGGGCGAGGTGAAGGCAGTCAACGGCGTGTCCTTTGATCTGGAGCGGGGCAAGGTGCTGGGCATCGTGGGCGAGTCCGGCTCCGGCAAGTCCGTCACCGCCTACTCCATTATGCAGATCCTGGCCCCTACGGGAAAGATCGTGTCCGGCTCCATCAAGCTGGACGGGCAGGAGCTAGTCAATTCCGGCGAAAAGGTGATGAAGACCGTCCGGGGCAACCGGGTGTCCATCATCTTCCAGGATCCCATGACCTCCCTGAACCCCACCTACACCATCGGCCGGCAGCTGATGGAGGCCATCCTGCTGCACACCGACCGGAACAAGCAGCAGGCGTGGGACCGCGCGGTGGAGATGCTGCGCCTGGTGAACGTGAACGAGCCGGAAAAGCGCATGAAGCAGTACCCCTTCGAGTTTTCCGGCGGTATGCGCCAGCGGGTGATGATCGCCATGGCTCTGGCCTGCGAGCCTGACATCCTTATCGCGGACGAGCCCACCACCGCCCTGGACGTGACCATTCAGGCCCAGATCCTGGAGTTGATGAAGTCCCTTCAGGAGGAGCTGGGCATGGCCATCATCATGATCACCCACGACCTGGGCGTTGTGGCCCAGATGTGCGATGAGGTGGTGGTGATGTACGCCGGCTCCATCTGCGAGCAGGGCACCGCCGACGAAATCTTCTATAACCCCAAGCATGAGTACACCAAGGGCCTGATGCGCTCTATCCCCACCGCGGCTACGGCGGGCAAGAAGCTCCAGCCCATCACCGGCACGCCCATCGACCTGCTGAACATGCCCAAGGGCTGCCCCTTCGCGCCCCGGTGCGACAACGCCATGAAGATCTGTCTGACCCAGCGGGCCGACCGCATGATCATCAACGATGCCCACTTCGCCTCCTGCTGGATGAACGTGAAGGAGGGCGTGGAGGAGGGTTCCGTGACCCTGCTGGCTGACGACGGGAAAGGGGGAGAGGCCAAATGAGCGGCAATGACCAGAATCGGCCCCTGATCGAGGTCAAACACCTGAAGGAATACTTCGACATCAATATGGGCATGTTCCGCACCAAGCCCCTGAAGGCGGTGGACGACGTGTCCTTCTCCATCAACAAGGGGGAGACCCTGGGTCTGGTGGGGGAGTCCGGCTGCGGCAAGACCACTGTGGGCCGCACCATCCTGCACCTGTATAAGCCCACCGCCGGTGAGGTGTGGTACGACGGCAAGAAGCTGGCCACCAAAGAGGACATCCAGCAGTTCCGCACCAAGGCCACCATGGTGTTCCAGGATCCCTACTCCTCCCTGAACCCCCGCATGACGGTGGCCGACATCATCGGCGAGCCCCTGGACATCCACAAGATGTACACCAACAAAAAGGAGCGGGAGGAGCGCATCCTGGAACTGATGGGCTACGTGGGCCTGAACAGCGAGCACGCCTCCCGTTACGCCCACGAGTTCTCCGGCGGCCAGCGCCAGCGCATCGGCATCGCCCGGGCCCTGGCGGTGAATCCCGACTTCATCGTCTGTGACGAGCCCGTCTCCGCCCTGGACGTGTCCATCCAGGCTCAGGTCATCAATATGTTCGACGAGCTGCAGGACAAGCTGGGCCTGACCTATCTGTTCATCGCCCACGACCTGCTGGTGGTGCGGCATATCAGCGACCGCATCGCCGTCATGTACCTGGGCAAGATGGTAGAGCTGGCCGACGCGGCGGAGATCTACGACCGTCCCCTGCACCCCTACTCCAAGTCCCTGCTGTCCGCGGTGCCTGTGCCCGATCCCAAGGTGGCCCGGGCCAACCAGCGCATCGTCCTCACCGGGGACATCCCCAGCCCCCTGAACGCCCCCTCCGGCTGTCCCTTCCGCACCCGGTGCGCCTATGCCACCGAGGAGTGCGCCCAGTCCATGCCGGAGTTCAAAGAGGTGTCCAAGGGACACTTCGTGGCCTGCCACCGTGTGGCCGAGGTCAACTGAACGCGGTTCATTACGCGCGGTGCGCGTTTTGAAAATAATCAAGAATGAAAGGATGAATCCAATGAAGAAGCTTTTGTCTCTTGCGCTGGCGGCTGCTATGGTATTCACGCTGGCCTCCTGCGGCAAGAAGGAACCCACTCCCTCCGGCTCCTCCTCCACCCCCACCATCGTGACCCCTTCTACCCCCGAGGAGAAGGAGGCCGCCCGGGCTGAGATCCGCAACGCCATCTCCCTGCTGTTCGACCGCAACTACATCGTCGAGAAGATCGGTCAGGCCGGCCAGGTGCCCGCCTCCTCCTTCGTGGCCATGGGCATGACCAACCCCGACGGCACTCAGTTCTATGAGACCGCCGGCCACAACGAGGGCTATGCCGGCTACTACAATGTGGCCGCCGATGCCTATGAGGACAACTTCACCCAGGCCATCGAGACGCTGAGAAAGTACTACGCCTACGATGAGTCCACCGGCAAGTTCACCAACTTCCCCACCCTGACCTATCTGTACAACACCTCCGAGGCCCACAAGGCCATCGGCGAGTACCTGCAGGCCGCTCTGGCTTCCGTGGGTATCGAGATGCAGCTGGAGAACCAGGAGTGGAACACCTTCCTGAACACCCGTAAGGAGGGCAACTTCTCCATCGCCCGCAACGGCTGGCTGGCCGACTACAACGACCCCATCTGCTTCCTGGATATGTGGGTCACCAAGTCCGGCAACAACGACGTTCAGTTCGGCAAGGGCGCCCACAAGGATCTGGCCATCTACAGCCTGGACCTGACCCCCTATGGCTATGACACCAAGGTGGAGAACGGCACCTGGGCCGAGACCTATGACGTGCTGATCTCCGACATCAAGGGCTGCACCGACAACGAGAACCGCTACGCCATGATGCACATCGCCGAGGATATGCTCATGTCCACCGGCTGCATCGTGCCCCTGTACTTCTACACCGACATCTACATGCTGGACGACTCCGTTCAGGGCTACTTCTCCAACCCCCTGGGCTACAAGTACTTCATGTACTCCACCGTGGACGGCAAAGGCGACACCATCTCCGTCTGCCTGGCCTCTGAGCCCGACACCATCGACCCCGCTCTGAACTCCTCCGTGGACGGCGCCACCATGACCGCCCACCTGTTCTCCGGCCTGGCCAAGTGGGAGCAGGATGCCTCCGGCAAGCTGATCCTGGCCCCCGATGCCGCCACCGAGCTGGTGGAGGGCGTCATGAATGACGACGGCACCGTGACCTACACCTACACCCTGCGGGACGGCCTGTCCTGGTCCGACGGCAAGCCCGTCACCGCCGGCGACTTCGAGTTCGCCTGGAAGCGCGCCGCCTCCGCCGAGCTGGGCGCCGACTACGGCTATATGTACGAGGTCGTTCAGGGCTACGGCACCGAGAACAAGGACGACCTGGCTGTGAAGGCTCTGGACGAAAAGACCCTGGAGGTCACCCTGGCCAACACCGTGGCCTACTGGGACGAGCTGCTGGCCTTCCCCGCCTACTTCCCCGTCCGTGAGGACGTGGTCGCCGACGAGGGCTGGGCCACCGACCCCTCCACCTACGTCTGCAACGGCCCCTACACCATCACCGGCTGGGACCACAACAGCGTGATCACCCTGACCAAGAACGAGCACTATGTGGACGCCGACCAGGTCACCATGAACGAGATCAAGTTCTACCTGTCTGACGACGCCAACAACATGCTCACCAACTTCGAGAACGGCTCCTGGCAGCTGATCGACGACGTGCCCACCAATGAGATCGCCAACCTGAAGGTCGAGTATCCCACTGAGTTCGTCGTGGCCGGCCAGATCGGCACCTACTACGTCTGCTGGAACATCAACGAGGAGATCCTGCCCTGACCGGCAGCCGCGTTGAATCGGCAGTCAACAGAAGTAAAAAGCACCCCCGGCGCAGAGCGCCGGGGGTGCTTTTTTGCCTGCGCCAGCTGAGATCTTTTTGCCGCCCTCCGCACTCAGAGCTCTCCGCCGTCATAGTCTGGTGTACAGTTTGAAGTACGGAGGGTCCAATATGGCGACTGCTGATATTCGGTATTTTCTGGGGGCCAACTCCCCGGATGGTTTTTATTCCCTTTACGACCAGATGATCGACCCGGTCCAGGCCCGGCGGATCTACATTCTGAAGGGCGGGCCGGGCTGCGGCAAGTCCACGCTCATGCGCCGGGTGGCCGCCCGGGCGGAGGAGCTGGGACAGGAGACGGAGTATATCCACTGCTCCGGCGACCCCGATTCCCTGGATGCGGTGGTATTGCCAGGCTTGGGGGTGGCTGTGGCCGACGGC
Source organism: uncultured Oscillospiraceae bacterium (assembly GCA_934659475.1). GTDB lineage: Bacteria > Bacillota > Clostridia > Oscillospirales > Oscillospiraceae > Lawsonibacter. The sequence goes on along the minus strand of CAKUHX010000021.1, from coordinate 1,268 downwards.
ACGGCGCCCCATGGCACAGCACCATTAGGACACCGCACGAAAAAAGTCAGTATTTGCAAGGCTTTGCGGAGACGAAAATAATATGGTTCCAGCACCCGTCATGGTTCCAATAGGACACTTTTACAGGACAAGCTATTTGAAGTAAGGCGTAACTGCTCAATAAAAAAATCAAGTTTTCCGAAATCGGAAGTTTCAACGGAAAAATAGCATAACTTTTCCGAAATAGGCCTTTATTTTTCGTCAAACCAGCAAGATTCCATATCATTAAAGTCGGTTCATCGATACTTTGAACATGGAAGAGACTCTGCTTCTCGAAAAACGTACGAAAAACAGAGCCTCTTCACTTTGTATCGGTGGTGGGATTCGAACCCATATGGTAACGCTCGCGTCGGATTTTGAGTCCGGTGCGTTTAACGTTCCGAAAAAAGCGACCGCGCAGGGTGTGGTTGTGGCGGTATTTTACAGCACGGTAGGCAGTCAGTCAAACAGAAATAATTCTGGCGCAGAGAAATAAAACGGATGCAAAGAAAGGAGAGTGCCATCATGGTGTCTGGGCATTTACAGCAGAAGAAAGGGAACTGGTACATCATTTTGAATCTGCATGACGAGACAGGAAAACGGGCCCCTAAGTGGATCGCGACGCATCTAACCGTCCAGGGCAATAAACGGCGCGCCGAGGAGATGCTCCTGCAGGCCAGACAGCAGTATACGGACATTTATGGTAAGCCAGGCCCTTCCGGCCCTCTTTTCGCAGACTATATGCTGCAATGGCTTGCCAGGATGAAAGGCAAGGTTTCCCCTACCACTTACCGCAATTATAAATATGTGATCGAAAACAGTATTTGCCCGTATTTTCGGGAGCGGGGTATTCCTTTGCGTGGTCTGCGTGCCATAGACCTGGAAGAGTACTATGCCTACTTGCAAGAACAAGGAGTATCGCCTAACACCGCCATTCATCACCATGCCAATATCCATAAGGCGCTGAAAGATGCTGTCCGGCTGGACCTGGTAGACCGCAATGTGGCCGAGATCGCAGACCGGCCGCAGAAACAAAAGTATTTGCCGGCCCATTACTCTGTTAATGAAGTGAACCAGTTGATAGACAAGCTGTGTGGGCAGTGGATGTTTGTGCCGGTGATATTGTCAGTATTTTATGGATTGCGCCGCAGTGAGGTATTAGGGTTGCGATGGGACTGTGTGGACTTTGAAGATCAGACCATTGCCATTCAACACACGCGCGTGCTGGGGGAGGTAGACGGGAAACGTAC
>CAKUHX010000020.1 GCA_934659475.1 uncultured Oscillospiraceae bacterium | reverse complement strand
GGTACAGGGGATCTCGCCGTAGAAGTAGTCCCCGTGGGTGGTGCCCAGAGGGGGGATGGGACGTCCGGCCTGGGCGAAACTGGTGGCCCAGCGGGAGTGGGTGTGCACCACGCCCCCAGCCTTGGGGAAGGCCAGATAGAGGGCCCGGTGGGTGGGGGTGTCGGAGGAGGGGCGGAGGGAGCCCTCTACCACCCGGCCGTCCTCCAGAGAGACGACCACCATGTCCTCCGGACGCAGGGCCTCGTAGGCCACGCCGGAGGGCTTGATGACCAGGACGTTTTCCTCCCGGCAGACGCCGGAGACATTGCCCCAGGTAAAGGTGACCAGATCGTGGCGGGGCAGCTCCAGATCGGCCTGCCACACGGCGTATTTCAGTTCTTCCAGCATAGAATATCCTTTCTGCCTTCGGCATGAGGAAAAGAAAAACGCTACTGCGGCGGATCCGCCGCAGCAGCGTTCCTTTTTCTGTGAGCGATCAGCCCTTCAGATACTTCTCGTCCATGGCGCGGAAGGTATCGGCGTTGACCAGCTTGAAGTACTCGTCGAAGGAGTACATCTTGTCCAGCAGGCCGTCGTCCTGGCCCAGCTTGTGCAGCTCGGTCAGAGCGTCCATCATGGCCTTGGCACTGGCGAACAGAGCGGTCATGGGGAAGGTGACGATCTTATAGCCCATCTTGCCGGCGTCCCAAGCGGTCAGACCGTTGGTGATGCGGCCAGGGGTGAAGCCCAGGTGGATGGGGGCCTTCAGGTGCTTGGGGAAGTACTCCAGCTCGGCGCGGTCGTGGGGGATGGGCTTGACCATGTCGGCGCCGGCCTCGGCATAGGCGTTCAGACGCTCAACAGCCTCCTCGCCGTAGGCGTCGGTGCGAGCGATGATCAGGAAGTTGGGATCGGTGCGGGCGTCGACGGCGGCACGGATCTTGCCGCACATCTCGTCGATGGAGACCATCTGGGTGCCCTTGAAGAAGGGGCAGTTGACGGGCAGCTTCTGATCCTCGATGAACAGGCCGGCCAGACCGGCCTTCTCGAAGCCGCGGATGGTGCGGAAGGTGTTGGTGGCGTTGCCGTAGCCGCCCTCGGCGTCGGTGATGACGGGGATGTTCACCGCGTCCACGATGTTGCTGCAGGTCTCCAGCATCTCATTATAGGTCAGAACGCCGGTATCGGGCACACCCAGCTTGGCGCCGTGAATGCCGAAGCCGGTGGTGGCGATCAGATCAAAACCGGCGGCCTCAATGCAGCGGGCGGACAGGGCGTCGAACGCGCAGGGCGCCATAATAACGCCGTCCTTGGCCATCAATTCTCTCAGACGTTTCTTGGTATCCATTTTGAAAACCTCCAGATGTTATTTTTTGGGGTCAGTGCGTACAAGGATCAGCCCTTGGACTGCTCCAGCTCCCGCAGCAGCTCCATAGCCTGCTTCACGTCCGCGTTTTCGTGGACGATCAGCTTGATGGCCTCTACCAGGGGGGCGGGGTTGGGGTACTCCCACACAAAGCGGCCGAAGGCCACGCCAGCGGCGCCGGCCTGGATCACGTTGCGGGTCATCTCCAGATAGGCCTCTACGTTGGGGCCGTGGCGGCCGCCGGCCAGCACCACGCGGGCGGGGACGGCCTCTACAATACGGGCGAACTCATCCGGGTCGCCGCTGTGGTGGATCTTCATCACGTCGATGCCCAGCTCGGCACCGGCGCGGGCGGCGTAAGCCACGTTGCGCCACTCCTCGCGATCCTCCTTGGGGATCTGCTCGCCGTTGGGGTAGAAGTGACCGATGACGGGCAGGCCCATGCGGTGGGCCTCCTTTACCGCCCGGGCGGCATTTTCGATGCCCCGGGGCTGCTCGGCCCCGCCCAGGATGCAGCCGATGGCGATGGCGTCCGCCCCGGCGGCCAGAGCCTCCTCCGGGTCGGCGGTATAGGCACTGTACCCCGGCACATAGGGGCAGGGGGTAGCGGCCTTCAGGATCAGGGAGACGCCCTCCCCCGCGTGGGGGGCGAAGCAGCGCTCCGCAATGCCCTTGTGCATGGTCATGGCGTCGGGATGGGCGCTGACGACCTGGGCGATCTTGTCCCCAACGGGGATCAGGCCGTCCATCAGGCCGCGGGCGATGGTGTGGTCAAACATGATGGCCACCATTCTGCCGTCCTTGGGGGAAAACAGGCGGTTCAGCCGGATCTCTCTGCCGAGAGAGTTCATAAAAAACGCTCCTTTCAGGGGCCATACCGGTTGGGAAACCGGTAAAACTCCTCTAAATTTATAGTATCACGTTGGATAAAGCTGTAAAACACCTATTTGGAGTGGAGATACAACCGAGCGACTGTGCTCGATCCTCCGCCGGGCGGAAGACCGCCTGGGCCTGGGCCGCGGCCTCATACCGGACCAGGAAGCGCAGGAAGCCCTCGTGCTCTGCGGGGTCGGGGCGGGAGGTGCGCTTGGTCTCATGGGCGAATACGCAGCGCTGCAGATAGTCGAAAAGCGTCTCGCCGCTCCGGCGGCAGCGGCGGTACTCCGCCAGCAGGGCCATGCCCCAGGCGCCGCCCTCACCGGCGGTATCGGTGACGGAGACGGGCACATTCAGGGCGGCTGCCATGATCCGCCGGGCGGGCTCGCCCGCGACGAAGAAGCCGCCGTGGCCGGTGATCTCCTCCAGACAGACCCCCTCCCGGGTCAGCAGGCGCATGCCCGCGGCCAGGGGGGCCAGGATGGCGGACAGCTGGGCCCGGGCGAAGCCGGGCAGGGTCAGGGACACGCCCGGGGTGCGGGCCAGCAGGGCGCAGCCGTGGCTCAGGCCAAGGAGGGGCTCGCCGTTGATGCAGTTGTAGTAATAGAGACCGCCGCAGTCGGGCTCCCCCTCCATGGCGGCGTCGAAGAGCAGATCCAGGATCCTGCCCCGGGGCAGATCCGTCCCCGTGCTGCGCAGAAGGAAGCTGCGCAGCAGCTCGGCCCAGGCGTCCAGATCACCGGTGCCGTTGTTGCCGTGCACCATGGCCACATCGTCCCCCGCGGGGGTGGTGACGATGTCGATCTCGGGATAGGGGCGGCTGAGGGGGGCGTCCAGCACGGCCATGGCGAAGAAGGAGGTGCCGGCGGACACGTTGCAGGTACGGGGCCGCACGCAGTTGGTGGCCACCATGCCGCTGCCCGCGTCCCCCTCCGGGGGGCAGAAGGGGATGCCGGGGCGCAGCGTCCCGGTGGGATCCAGAAGGAGGGCACCCTCGGGGGTCAGCGTGCCCGCGTCCTCCCCTGCGGTCAGGACGCGGGGGAGCAGCTCCTCCAGATGCCAGGGCAGGTTCCGGGTGGCGTTGTGGGCCTCGTACCGGGCCAGCTTCTCCCGGTCATAGGTGTGCCCGGCGCTGACGGGGAACATGCCGGAGGCGTCGCCGATGCCCAGCACCTTCTCCCCTGTCAGCTGCCAGTGGATGTAGCCGGCCAGGGTGGTAAGGGTGCGGATGCGGGGGACGTGCTCCTCGCCGTTGAGAATGGCCTGCTCCAGGTGGGCGATGCTCCAGCGCACGGGGATGTTGAAGGAGAGCAGGGCGGACAGCTCACGGGCGGCCGGGGCGGCGTTGGTGTTCTGCCAGGTGCGGAAGGGGGCCAGAAGAGCGCCCTCCCCGTCAAAGGCCAGGTAGCCGTGCATCATGGCGCTAACGCCGATGGAGCCCACGGTCTCCAGGGGCAGGCCGTACTGCTCCCGCGCGGAGCGGGCCAGGGCGGCGTAGCCGTCCTGAAGGCCGGAGCGGATCTCCTCCAGGGAGTAAGTCCACAGCCCGTCCTCGTACCGGCTGTGCCACTGGTGGGAACCGCTGGCCAGAATGCGGTGATCCTCACCCATCAGCACCAGCTTGATGCGGGTGGAGCCGAACTCGATGCCCAGGGATGTGCGGCCCTGAAGGATGGCCGCGCCTGTGTCGAAATGAGTCATGGAAGCACCTCCTGCCGGCGGCGGTCATTCGATGGCGGCGGCGATGCGCTTCAGATCGGCCAGGCCCTCCACAGCCAGGGCCTCGCCGCTGGGAGCGAAGCTGCGCCAGATGGCGCAGTTGCGGTTGGTCTCCTCAAAGCTGGGGTCGAAGGACTCGATGGTCAGGGGGCCGTCGTAGCCGATCTCCTTCAGGGCGCGGAAGAACTCCTCGAAGGGTACCAGGCCGGTGCCGGGGATGCCGCGGTCATTCTCGTTCACATGGACATAGCCCAGATACTCCTTGCCGCAGGTCTTGACCGCCCCGGCGAAGCTCTTCTCCTCCCGGATCATGTGGAAGCAGTCCAGATGCACCTTGATGTTGGGCATCCCCACGTCCTTGCAGTACTGCACGCCGTCGGCGGCGATGTTCAGGAAGTGGGTCTCGAAGCGGTTGACGCACTCCACGGCCAGGATGCCGTCCCAGTTGTCGGCGGCGTACTGGGTGATCTCACGCATGGCGTTCACCGACCACTCCCACTCCTGCTCCGTGCGGGGCTTGCCGGACAGGCAGCCCCAGCCGGCGTAGATCACGCCCGCCAGGATCTTGGAGCCCAGAATGCGGTTGATGTCCACCATCTTCTTCATGTGCTCGATGCCCCGCTGACGGATCGCGGGGTCGGGGGAGATGAGATCGGTGTCCGCGCCCAGAGTGGTGGTGGTGACGCACTGGATGCCCGCGCGATCCTTCTCCTCCAGCACGGCCTGGACGGGAAACTCGAAGGGGTGGCCGATGGCCAGGTCGATGACCTCGAAGCCCAGCTCCTTGGCCTTAGGGATGATCCAGAGATCCTTATTCAGAAAACGTTCAGTCCAGATGTAGCTGTCTACGCCGAAATGGAACATACAGATCTCCTCCTTTTAATTGGCTTGGTTGGCCGCCGCGGTGGGCGGAAGATCAGTTCAGGCCCGCGCTGCGCCTGGCCCACAAACAGGCCGTCGATATCCGGCTGACGGACCAGCGCGTCGGCATTGTCCGGGTTGACGCTGCCCCCGTACAGCAGGGGGATCTGCCCCCCGCGGGGCCCAGCACCCGGGTCAGGGCGCTGCGGATGACGGCGTGCTTCTCCTGCGCGTACTCCGGGGAGGCGGGAACGCCCGCCGTGCCGATGGCCCAGACGGGCTCGTAGGCCACCTGCTCCTGGGCGCAGACGTTCTGCGCCCCGAACATCAGGGGCCCTTCCGGGCCGATGGCGTCCCGCACGCCGGGGATGGCAAGGTAAGAGGGGATGATGAATGCGGTCACGCTGGAGAGATCCTCCGGCCGGAGCAGAGCGCAGATGTCGGCGGCGAAGCGGGCGCTCTCTGTGATGCCCTTGGACAGCTTCAGGTTGCTGCCGAAATAAAGATGATGCTTGTCCATGGCTGCCCCCTTACAGCGGCTGCATGGTCTCGTTCTCGATCCGGACGATCTCCGCGATCTTGGCGGAGGAGTGGGAGGGGACGAAGCGGTAGTCCAGCCACTGGCCCAGGAGCTTCTTTGCCAGCTCCTGCCCGATGACCCGGGCGCCAAAGCACAGCACGTTGCAGTCGTTGCTGAGGATGGAGCACCCAGCGGAGAAGCAGTCGTGGCCCACCGCGGCGCGGATGCCCTTGAACTTGTTGGCGCAGATGCACATGCCGATCCCGGTGCCGCAGACCAGAATGCCGCGGGTGCCCGGGGCCTGGCGGGCCTTGACCATCCCGTTGTGCATCCCGATGCCGTGATCCCCGTCGCCGATCTTGCTGTCCACCTCGGTGAGGATATCCTTGCTGGCAATGATGCGGTCGGCGGCGGCCAGCAGCATTCCCTTTGTCTACTCAAATGTCAGATCGTCCATACAGTCTCCTTTCTCTCCGAAAATCAGGGCTTTTCTGTGTAACGACAGCTTAAAGTTCGGTGCGGTTGGGGTCGTCGGGCTGATCCCAGATGCCCATCATGTGCAGCAGGGAGTAAGTGTTGCCCGTAGAGCCGCCCTTGAGCACAAAGCGCTTGCCCTTGATGCTGCCGTCGGCCACGATGCCCTCGCCCGCGCCGATCTCCGGCGGCTGCTCCATCTCCAGGGTGTTGACGCCCAGACGGGTGAACACGGCCTGAGAGGTCTCGCCCCCCACGATGAGGATGCGGTCGAATTTGGCGGTCTTGCAGATCTCGCCGGCGCAGGCGGACAGGTTGTCCATGATGGCGGAGGCCACGGCCTTCTGATCGAAGCGGCCGTCGGTGACCCGGGGACGCATCAGAACGTTGCTTCCGGCTTTGTTTTCCGCCAGGAAGGCGTCAATGCCCTGGGCGCGGGCCTGGTCGGCTTTGCCGTCCATCACCAGATCCATGTCCAGGTCGATGACCTTCAGCCCCACCCGCTCCTTGGCAAAGGCGATCTGGTTCCGGGTCATCTCATAGGCGGTGCCGGAGAAGCAGATGCACTGCTCGTGCACCGTGTGCCGGGGATCCAGGGTGACGGGGCCGTAGAGATAGGTGATCAGGGCCTCCACAATGCCGGTGGAGCCCGCCCACAGCACGTCGGGGTAGATGGGCTGGAGGGTGCTGATGACCTTCAGACCGTCGGCCTCGGAGATGGCGTCAAAGACCAGGATGCGCTTTCCGGCGTCGATCTGCTCCTTGACCTTCTCCACCAGGTTGGTGCCCTTCACCGCGTCGATGTCCACGGAGCCCACGGGGATGTCCGTCTGCTTCTGCAGAATGGCGGGAATATAGGACTCCCGGGGGGCTTTCAGCTTGTCGTCCCGGGAGAAGGCGGACTTGCTGAGGATCTGTCCGGCGGCATACTGGTGGCCGTACAGGGTAAAGGTCTTGCGCATGGGGATGTGATCCATGATGAAGCACAGGCGCTTGCCCGTGGCGTCGAAGATGCCCTCGATCTCATATCCAGCGTTGCCGCGGAAGCCGGTGTCCATCTTCTTCATCAGCAGCTGATCGGGGTAGTCACGCACCTTGACGGCGGCGTCATAGGTGCGCTGATAGGCCTCCTTCCCGGGAATGGTGCGGGAGGAGAGGTTCACCGCGACGATCTCGCGGGCCTTGGTGCGGGGGAGGATCTCCACGTTTCCGTCGGCGCAGACCATGGTAGGCACGGGCTCCTTGCAGCCGCAGGCCAGGGACACACAGTCTACAGTTCCGGTCAGATCGTCAGAGAGCATAGTCAAGTTAAGCAAAGCGTCCACCTTCTTAGTTCAAATTTCAATCGTTCCGATTGCGAAAAACAGTTTTCGGGCAGGGGGTCATTCCCACCACTGCCACTGATCCACCCGGCCCGACCTGCAGGTCTGGATGAAATCAAGGGTCATCTCCCGGGAGGGCATGTGCTCCGAGCAGCTGCGGCCGGAGACCGTCAGCGCGGCGGAGGCGGAGGCGTACCCCATGGCCTGGGCCAGGTCGGCCCCCCGGGTCAGCTCAGCCAGGAAAGCGCCGCTGTAAGAGTCGCCCGCCCCCTGGAGGGAGATCACCCGGCTGGGGAAGGCCTTCTGCACCACGGTGCGTCCGTCGGACGTAAAGGCGGTGGAGCCGTCCTCGCCGTGCTTGATGAGCACGATGGACACCCCCCGCTCAAAGCAGCGCTGGGCCGAGCGCAGGTCGTCCTGATTGCCGGGCAGGAAGGCCTTTTCCAGCACGTCCATCTCCTCCCGGGTGGTGATGAGGATGTCGCACAGCCCCATCATCAGGTCGTAGTAGACGGAGGTCTGAAGCTCAGAGTGCCAGGACTGGGCCCGGTAGTCCGGGTCGAAGGCCACCAGCACGCCGCTGCGCCGGGCGTACTCCACGGCAAGGAACATGGCCTCGCGGGCGGGGGAGTCGGACAGAGAGGCGCCGGAGACCAGCAGAATGCCCGCCTGGGCGATATAGGCCTCGTCCATCTCCTCCGGCAGCATGTGCAGGTCGGCCACGTCGCAGCGGTAGAGGTTGCTGCGCTTGCGGTTGGGGCCCATGCGCTCGGCCACGGACAGGCCGGTGCGCACGGCGGGGTCGCCGCAGCGCAGGATATGGGAGGTATCAATGCCCTTACCGCCCATATAGGCGATCAGATAATCCCCCAGGATGTCCTCTCCCACCTTGCCGATGTAGCCCGTGCGGATCCGGTGCTGAGCCATGGATACGGCGGTGTTGGCGGGGGAGCCGCCCAGGAACTTGGTGTATTGATGCTCCGTGGCGGTGGAGCCGTAGGTGTCGGGCACAAAGTCCACGCTGGCCCGGCCCATGGCGATCACGTCCAGGGTGCGGTCTGTTTTCAGGTCCATGGTGTTCCCTCCTTATTCCAGATGACAGCCGGCGGTGTCGCCCGCCAGCTCCAGGGCCTGATCCACGGTCAGTCCCCCGTGGATGATCCCCTTCAGTCCGGCCAGAACGGCGGCGGGATATTGGTGCTGCCAGATGTTCCGGCCGTAGGCCACCCCGGCGCAGCCCGCCTGTACCCCCTGCCAGGTCATGTCGAAGCACTCCCGCAGGGTGGCGCACTTGGGGCCGCCGGAGATGATCAGCCTGCAGGGGGCGGCGATGGCCACGATCCGAGCAAAGGACGCACCATCCCCGGTGTAAAAGGTCTTGATGACGTCCACGCCGATCTCCTTGGCCGCCCGCACGGCGTAGCCCACGTTTTCCACCGTGCGCTGCCGGTCGGCGGGGATCATGCCGCCGTTGGGATAGGCGTGCACCATCATGGGGATGCCCGCCCGCTGGGCCTGGGCGGCGATGCGGGCGGCCAGCTCCAACGACTGGTTTTCCCGTTCATCACACATGGTAAAGCCCATGGATACGGCGTCCGCCCCCAGGACAGAGGCGTCCTCCACGCTGGCCACCTGGGTCTCGATGGGCCCGGTGAAGCGGGTGCGGTTGGTCAGCTTCAGCACCAGGGCGGAGCGCCCGGCCAGATGGCCGGTGTACTGCATGGCCGGGCCGCGGTGCATCATCACGGCGTCGGGCTGCTGGGGGCCCAGCAGGGTGAACAGGGCGTCCAGGTCGGCGATCCCCCCCTGGGGGCCCGTCTTGATGCCCTGGTTGACCGCCACGATCACAGTGCGGCCGTCGGGGGCAAAGATGTGCCCGGCGCGCAGCTGCTTTCCCGCGGCGGACAGGCTGGTATACATGGGTCATTCCTCCTTTTCTGCCGCCGGGGCCGGGCCGGTGAGGGGCTGGGCCCTGTACTGCTGAAAGGCATCCGGAGACATGGCTCCGGCGCCCCGCAGCAGGGTGTGCAGGCGGCAGGCTTCGATGAGATATTCTGTTTTTCCATAGGCGGCGTTCACCGTGGGGGCCGCCACGATGCAGCCGTGGCGGTGCAGCAGAACGGCGTTGACGTCCTGCCGGGCGAACTCCGCCGCTGTGCTTTGGGCCAGAGCCTCCGACCCGGCGCGGTAGAGCCCCACCAGGCGCACCCGGCCCAGCTTGATGCCATGGGCGGGGGCGTACAGGGGCAGCTCGCGCTCCGGCCAGAGCAGGATGCTCACGGCGATGCAGTCCAGGGGGTGCAGATGAAAGACGGCCCGCACCTCCGGCCGGGTCTGATAGATCTCCCAGTGCATCCGCCACTCCTTGGAGGGGGCGGGGCCGGAGAGAACGGCGCCGTCGGCGGCGTTCAGAACGGTCATGCCCTCAGCAGTCAGCTCGTCCAGCCGCTCCCCGGTGGGGGAGATGAAAATGCGATCCCCCAGACGGAGGGACACGTTCCCGCTGGTGCCCCCCACAAAGCCCCGCTGTACGCACTGGGCGGCCCGGACCAGGAGCAGCTCCAGTTCCTTCTGTGTCTCCATGGCGGGCCTCACATATTCTCCCGCACAGCGCTGTAAAGCTGGCGGTAGCCGCGGATGAGCACGCTCTCCGGCGTGATGGTGAGGAAATGGGTGATGCCCGGGCAGTCCTTGTACTTGGCCGCATCCTCGGGCTTTTCGATGTAGGTGCCGGAGCATTTGCCGTACTGCATGCACAGCTCGGACACCCGGCGCACTGCCTGCTCCACCAGGGGGTGCCTGGTCTGTCCGGGCACGCCGCAGGCCACAGAGAGATCCACCCGGCCCACATTCACAATGTCGATGCCCGGGGTGGCGATGATCTCCTCCATATGTTTCACGCCCTCCTCGCCCTCGATGTTGACGGCGATGACGAGCTGCTTGTTTGCGTTTTCATAGTAGGCGGTCTGATCCCGGCCGCCGAAGTCGTTGGCCCGGACGAAGGGACAGGCGCCGCGGTCGCCCTCCGGGGCGAACTTGGCAAAGCGGACGATCTGCCGGGCCTGCTCCGCGGTGGACACCGTGGGGACGCGGATGGCGTCAAAGCCCATGTCCAGCACCTTTTTGATCACATCCTCGTCGATCTTGGGCACGCGCACCATGGCGGGCAGATCCACGCTCTGGGCGGCCCGCAGCATGGCCACGGTCTGCGCCGTGGTGGCGAAGGAGTGCTCGTTGTCGATGATGATATAGTCGCTGCCCGCTTCCTTCAGGATCTCCACGATCTCGGGGCAGGGAAACTGCAAGATCGTCCCCATAAACTTACGGTTTTCGTTCAACAGATCCCGGAAGTGCTTCATATCGGTCTCCTGCTTTCTGAAAAATCGCTGCGGGCGCAGGTCTGTGCGCCCGCAGCGGCAGAAATTACTTGTGGGTCTCGCCGTCGACGGTCTCCATCTGGGCGAAGTAGTTCTTCAGGTCCTGGGCGGTGGCGGGGTCGAAGCCCTCGGTGAAGTCGGTCTCCACAAAGGCCTCGGTCATGCGGCAGGCCAGATCGTAGGCCACGATGTTGCCGCCCATGGCCAGCACGTTGCAGTTGGTGATGGTGCGGGCCATCTTCGCGGTGTGCAGACTCTCGCACAGACCGCAGTAGACGCCGGAGTACCGGTTGGCCACCAGGTTCACGCCCATGCCGGAGCCGCACAGCACGATGCCCAGGTCATACTCCTTGGCGGAGACGGCCTTGCCCACGGCGCTGCCCACCTCTACATAGGTCATGGCGCCCTGGGTGGCATCGGTGAAGTCATAGCCCTTTTCGGCCATAAAGGCGACCAGCTTCTCCTTCAGATGGAGGGCGGACTCCTCCGCGGCGATGATGATCTTCTTGCTCATAGCTGTATTCCTTTCCGCGCTCACAGCTTGCCGTGGCGCTCAATGATCTTGTCGGCCAGGGCGATGATCTCCTGGGCCTTGTTGATCACCGGGGGATCCAGGAAGGCGCCGTCCACCCAGATCTCGCTCTGCCCCTGGGCCAGGCCGGCCTGATAGCCGTCGATGATCCGGTGGGCGGCGGCCACATCCTCCTCCGTGGGGGAGAACACCTGGTTGATGATGCTGATCTGGGGCATCATGGACACGGAGCGGCCGCTGAAGCCCATCTGCTTGATGTCGTAGGTGTCCTTGCGGATGAACTCGTTCATGTTGTCCATCTGGTCGGGACGGCAGACGATGGTGGTGTCGAAGGCCTGAACCCCGGCGGCGTTGGCCTCGATGGCCAGGCGCTGCTTGGCGTACAGCAGCTGGGTGGAGCCCACAGTGAGATCCCGGTCGATGCCCAGAGCGCAGGTAAAGTCCCCCGCGCCGAAGCCCACGCCGGTGACGCGCTTGCTGCAGGTGGCCATCTCATAGACGTTGCGCAGGCCCAGAGGGGTCTCGATCATCAGGATCAGCTCAATGGTGTTGCGGGGGATGCCGTGGGTCAGCTCATACTGGGTGAGGATGGCGTCCACGCCGATGACGTAGTCCCGGCTCTCGCACTTGGGCAGGCGGATCACGTCGGGCACGCAGGGCAAAATGGCCTCCAGGTCGTCCCGGCCCCACTCGGTGTCCAGTCCGTTGATGCGCACGCCGCGCTCCTTGCCCTTAAAGTCCCAGGTGGACAGGGCGGCCACGGCCATGGCCCGGGCCTCCAGCTTGTCGCAGGCGGGGCACATGTCCTCCAGCTCCAGAACGATCACGTCGGCGTCGCTGTTGTCAATGGCGTCCCGCAGCTTGGCCTGATTGTTGCCGTTGACCCACAGAAGGGTCCTTCTCAGTTTTTTCATGTGTTACCTCTTACTTCTTGCCCCGGTCGTTGATCCGCTCCAGACGATCCAGGATCAGCTCCGCCTTGCTGACCACGGGGGGATCCACATACTTGCCGTCCACATAGACGTCGGAGATCTGGTCGGCAATGGCCTTGTTGTAGGCGGCGATGACCCGGTTGGCCCAGTCGATCTCCTGCTCGGTGGGGCTAAAGGCCTTGTTCACCAGGGGGATGTGGTTCAGGTCGCCCACGGAGCGGCCCTCGAAGCCGTCCCGCTTGTCGTTCAGGCAGTCCTGCATATAGAAGTCCAGATCGCCGGAGAACATGACGCCGGAGTCGATGGCCTGCACGCCGGCGGCCTTGCAGGACAGCACCACCTTCTGGCGGGCGTACAGCAGATCCAGGGAGCGCAGCTCATACTGGCGGGTGACCTGCATAGAGGCGGTCAGATCCTCCATGCCGATGCCCATGGCGGTGACGCGCTTGCAGCAGCGGGCCATGTCATAGCTGTTCATAACGCCCAGGGGGGTCTCGATCATCAGGATCAGCTCGATGGTATCCCGGGGCAGCCCGTTCTCCTCCTCCAGCTTGCCCAGAATGGAGTCCATGTTCAGCACATACTCCACGGTCTCACACTTGGGCAGACGCACGGCGTCGGGCAGGGCGGGCAGGACCTCTTTCAGGTCGTCGGCAAAGAAGGGGGTGTCGGGGGCGTTGACGCGGACAACGCGCTCCTTGCCCTTGAAGTCCCAGTTCTTCAGGGCGTCGTAGGTCACCTTGCGGGCCTCGGGCTTGTTGGGGACGGTGACGCCGTCCTCCAGATCCAGAACGATGGAGTCCACGTCGCTTTCGATGCCCTCCTTCAGCTTCTCAGCGTCGTAGCCGTTGACCCACAGCAAAGAACGTCTTACTCGCATGATTTTCATGCTCCTTTTCAATGGGATGTTTGGATCCCGCCCCCGAAGCCGGGGGCGGGGGAGATACGGATACGGGCTCAGCCCTGGGCCATCACGTCGTCCACAATGGCCCAGAAGTCATCCTCGTACAGGGGGATGCCCTTCTTGGCCTCGGCGGCGGCGTACAGGCGCTTCATGATCTCGGGATAGAACTTCTCGGGCACGTCGCGGCCGGCGGCCTGGGCGGACAGGCGGATGACCGTCTCGTCGGTCAGCTTGCCATAGATCACGCCCAGCTTGGCACCGATGTCCTCGGGCACGATGCTGCGGCCGGCCACGGGGCGGGTGAACTGCTCGATGGCGTGGAAGGCGGCCTCCTCGGCAAAGACGTTGGCCCCCACGAAGGGCTTGCTGGCGGGGATCTTGATGCCGGAGATCTGCTCCACATACTTGGCCAGCTCCATGACCTTCTCGGTCTTCAGGCCGGTGGGGCGCTTATACAGGGTCTCCAGGGTGACCATCAGCTCGAACAGACAGGCGTTGCCGGCCCGGTCGCCCAGACCGTTGGCGCACAGGTCGATGAGCTTGGCGCCGGCGCGGATGCAGCTGATGGCGTTGGCCAGGGCCAGGCCGAAGTCGTTGTGGCAGTGGGCGCCGATGATGCAGCCGTAAGGCTCAGCAATGCGCACAGCGTTGGAGATGGCAGTATAGAAGCTCTCCGGCGTGGCCACGCCGAAGCTGTCGGCGATGCGGATGCGGTCGGCGCCGTTGCGGGCGGCGGTCTCTACGCACTCCATCAGGAAGGTGAACTCCGCTCGGGTGGCGTCGGTAAAGCTGATGTTCACCAGCTTGCCGGTTCTCTTGATATACTTGGTGACCTCCTCGACCCGGGCGAGCAGGGCCTGCTTGACCTCCTCGTTCCACACCTTCTGGTTGTAACGGCTCACCTCAAACCCGCCGTGGATGATGTCGGGGTCGCAGGCGGCAGCGGCGTCCACCTGCTCCTTCCACTGGGGAGACTGGGCGGCGGTCATGATCTCGGTCTTGGCGTGCAGACCCATGGCGCAGATCTCCTTGCAGATCTCCAGCACCGTGGGGTTCAGGCCGGGGGTGGTCAGCTGGATCTGACCGATGCCCAGATTGTCCAGCTTGCGCACAAGCTCAAACTTCTCTTCCCGGGTGTAGCTGACGCCGGGGGACTGCTCGCCCTCGCGGAGGGTCAGGTCACAGTAGATGATGTCGTCTGCGGCAGGGAAGGTGCCGGCCCAGGGGCAGGTAGTGGAACGGATCATAGTAGTGCTCCCCTTTCTGTATGATCTGCCGGTGAGCATACCTGCTTTGTACGGAAACCGCAGAAGACTACAGGCCGTACAAAACAGAGCAGGGATCCCGGCACTCTTACTATAAGAATATACAAGAAATGGCTTTTTGTAAATTGTTAAATTGTATTGCAGATACAACCTGGAGGGTGTGGGTCAACTTGACAAAAGAGAGCCGGTGATATAAAATTTTTGAAAAGTATGATGATTTGGTCTGCCCCTGAGCGGCCGCAGGGCCGGGGGAGGAGAAGGAGGCTGCATTTTCATGGACGATTACGGCTACTTTTTGCTGATCGCAGAGGAATTGAACATCAGCCGCGCGGCCAAGCGCGCGTTCATTTCCCAGCAGAGCCTGAGCAAGTATCTGAAGCATCTGGAGGACTCCTACGGCACGGCACTGTTCACCCGGAAACCGGAATTCGCCCTGACCCCCGCCGGGCGCATTGTGCTGGAAAAGGCCATGCAGATCCGCTCCTTACAGTCGGAGATGAAGCGGGAGCTGGCGGAGCTGAAGACAGATCCCCACGGAACCATCAACTTCGGCGTGACCCCCGGCCGGGGCGAGGTGATCCTGCCCCTGGTGTTCCCAGACTTCCACGAGCGCTACCCCAATGTCAATATACGGGTGAAGATCGGCATGACCTCTAAAATGACCAGCATGGTGCAGAGCGGGGGCCTGGATCTGATGGTGGGCGTGAATCCGGAGATCACGCCGGATCTGAAGGAAATGCTGATGTATAACGAGCCGTTCTATCTGGTCGTGTCCAACACGATCCTGCAGCGGTACTTCTCCTCGGACTTCCCCCGGTGCAAGCTGCGCTTTGCCAACGGCGTGGACATCCGGGAATTCCAGGATATCCCCTTTGTGGGCAACTCGCCGGACAGCCACTTTTATGAGCTGACCAGCCAGTATACCCGTCAGGCCGGGGTGAAGCT
>CAKUHX010000019.1 GCA_934659475.1 uncultured Oscillospiraceae bacterium | reverse complement strand
TCGGAAATGACACCTCTCGCGCAGGACAGCCCGACTTTTTCGCAAGAGATCGAGGGCTGGCCTGCGTGCATCCTGACTCGAAAAAGTGGCGAAGCCACTTTTTCGACAGTCTCAGCGCCCCCGTCCCGAGTTCGGGGACGGGGGCGCTTTTTATGATCCGGATCAGTCCAGCTGGGCTACGTGGACGGAGATGCCCATGGCGCGGTAGGCGTCAAGGTCGCCCCGGGGAGAGCCACTGTCTGTCACCAGATGGGTCAGCTTGTTGGCGGGGCAGATGTTGTAGGTGGCCACATTGCCCAGCTTGCTGTGATCGCACACGGCGATGATGCAGCCCACGGTGTTGATATAGGCCTGCAGCAGGCCGGACTCGTCCATCTGGGTGTCCATCAGCCCCAGCTCTGGGGTGATGCCGCCCACGCCGGCGATCACCTTGTTCACGTTGAAAAAGCGCATGTTCTGCTCGGCCAGGGCGCCGCTGGTGGACATATCCCCCTCGCGCACCCGGCCGCCCAGGCAGTAGGTGGTGATGTCCCGGCAGTTGGCCAGCTCCATGACGATGAACACGGAGTTGGTGATCACGGTCACGTTCTTCTTGTATTTCATGTGCCGGGCCACTTCCAGCGTGGTGGTGCCGTAAGACAGGAACACGGTGTCCCCGTCCTCGATCAGGTCGGCGGCGATCTCGCCGATGGAAACCTTCTCCCGCTGGTTGTGCTCCTTGCGCCAGAAGTAGGCGGGCTCGGTCACCGTGGGGCGGGTGAGCACGGCGCCGCCGTAGACCCGCTTGAGAAAGCCCTCCTTCTCCAGGGCCTCCAGATCCCGGCGGATGGTCTCCACCGATACGTCGAAGCGCTTGACCAGGTTCTGCACGTTGACAGAGCCGTCATGGGCGATCATTTCTTTGATGGTCTCGCGGCGGATGTGCAGCATGATATGTCCCCCTCTTGGCGCCATTATGGCGGGATCTATGCATTTATATCGCTATCAGTATATACGATTTTGCCCGGTCGTGCAAGTATTGTTTGTAAAACAGGGTAGTTCTTACAACAATGCAGAGGGAACAGGCATGATATTGCAGGATTTCAGCCGTGTTCTTTCAATGGACTTGCCGCATATCCTTTTCCTGGATAATGTCTCCGGCGGAGCCGTGAAAAGATATTGTAAAACCGCCCAAAGGAAGCGGAGAAAAAAATAAAATTATTGACACAATGCCGAAGGTACGGTATAATTGCCCTACAAACCCACAAACGACCACAAATTTGCAAATAAGCACATATTTTTGAAAACCGGAGAAAAACAAAAAGAACGGAGATAAAACGGCGAAAAAACGAGTAAAAGCTCCCGCGAAAACGAAAAAGCATCATTCTTCCGAGTGGAAAAGGCCCCCTGTATTTGAACATGCATTTTTCCCTGTAAGAGGTTGCAGGGTGAAATAAAAACAAGGAGGATTTTAGAATGAAGAAGAAGTTAGCGTTAGTTCTGGCGGTCGCCATGTGCTGCTCGTTCCTGTTCGGGTGCGGCAGCAAGAAGGACCCCGCTTCCAGCGGCGGCTCCACCAATGAGAAGGGCGTGGTCGCGGGCTCCAACAAGTCCGCCTCCGGCTCCACCGACAAGGATGTGTACATCGACATGTGGGGCGTGTGGAGCCAGGACAACTACCGCGCCGAGTATTGGCAGCAGAAGGCCACCGAGTTCTGCGAGCAGTATGAGAAGGACACCGGCATCTCCGTCCAGTTCGAGTATTACGGACAGGGTAGCTACGCCGCGCTGACCGAGAAGCTGGCCGGCGGCGCCGTGACCAAGGAGCTGCCCGTCATCTCCCAGATCGAGGAGCAGGCCACCGCCCGCTTCTATCCTCTGGCCGCTGACCTGAGCAAGTATCTGAAGCAGGAGACCATCGACGACTACCTGCCCGGTCTGCTGGTGTCCTGCACCCAGCAGGGCAAGCTGGTGGCCGTGCCCGCCGGCCGGTCCTACATCGTGGCTTGCGTGAACAAGACCCTGCTGGAGCAGGCCGGCCACTCTGTGGATGAGCTGACCGACTGGACCTGGGAGGATATGCACCAGATCGCCAAGGACATCTCCGCCCTGGGCGACGGCATCTACGGCCACACCCTGTACTGGGACGAGGACGCCTGGCCCTGGGAGTCCGCTGTGTACTCCAACGGCGGCAGCATCGACAATGAGGACGGCACCAAGATCGTCTTTGACGAGGCCAGCGGCACCCCCATCCTGGACCTGACCGTTGAGATGCTCAAGGACGGCTCCAGCAGCAGCTTCTACAACGATTACGATTACACCAAGGTCTCCGACGCCTTCTATCAGCCCTGGGCTGAGGGCAAGCTGGGCATGTACATCGGCTCCATCACCATGTATAAGTCCGGCCTGAAGTTCCGCGACAACTACGAGGGCGAGAAGGGCGACTTCGACATCGTGGTCGCCAAGCAGCCCGCCGGCACCGCCGGCTTCTCCGTGGTCACCGGCGGCTCCAACATGATGATCATGGACAAGGCCACCGAGACCCAGAAGCAGGTCGCCGCGGCCTTCTTCGAGTATCTGGCCAAGCCCGAGAACGTGGCCGGCTGGAACGAGACCTCCGGCTACATGGCCTTCACCAAGTCCGTGGAGAACGATCCCTCCTTCAAGGCTACCACCGATGCCGATCCCAACCTGCTGAACATCTACCACTACGTGGAGGACGCCCACGCCCGTCCCACCACTCCCCACTGGCAGGATATGGTCGCCAACGTGATCATCCAGGATCTGGTGGACCTGTCCCAGCACCCCGAGAAGTATGCCACTCATGCTGAGACCACCGCGCTGGTGAACAGCTGGGTGGAGAAGTGCCAGAAGATCATCGACGAGGGCAACTAAGGCACACCGGCAGAAACACTGGAATGATTTGATCCGGGAAAGCCGTGCAGGGGAGCCGATCCCCTGCACGGCGATCTCGAACAGACAAGGGAAAGCGAAAATGGGAGAGTACGCTTTTTCAGCCGATTTCAACCAACGCACGGATCAAACGACCTGACACACCCTTTTGGGGCCGGAGCGGGGCCCCGGCGCCGGGCTGGCGCGAACACAATGCTGTATGCGGAGATAAGACCCTTTCGGAAACGAAAACAGAACTGGCCCGGGCGCGGCGCCCGGGATCGGTTTTATCTTTACAGGCGGCGTTATGCCGCCTGCTGACCTCAGGACCCATCTTCCGGTTTTTCGCGCCTTTCCCGCCGCGGGCGCAGGCCGCAGGGCTCCATTTGTCATGGGAACACAAAGGGGACCGGAGGAAATCTTATTTGTTACGAGGTAACTGGTTATGGCCATTATCATGAAAGACATCAAAAAGCAGTATCCCGGAAGCCACAAGCCGGTCATGGAGCACTTTGATCTGACCATTGAAGAGGGCTCCTTCACCGTGCTGCTGGGCCCCTCCGGCTGCGGCAAGACCACGGCCCTGCGCATGATCGCGGGACTGGAGGAGGTGACCGATGGCCGCATCTATATCGATGAGACCGACGTGACTGACGTGGACCCCGGCGACCGCAACATCGCCATGGTCTTTCAGAACTACGCCATCTATCCCCACATGACCGTGCGCGGCAATGTGGAGTTCGGCCTGAAAAACTACCAGATCAGCAAAGAGGAGATCGACGAGCGGGTAGAGTACGTGCTGGGCCTGACGGGCCTGACGGAGTACGCCGACCGCAAGCCCTCTCAGCTGTCCGGCGGCCAGCGCCAGCGCGTGGCTCTGGCCCGGGCCATCTCCAAGTCCCCCAAGGCATTCCTGATGGACGAGCCTCTGTCCAACCTGGACGCCAAGCTGCGCACCCAGATGCGCTCTGAGATGATCCAGCTGTATAACCGTCTGGGCTGCACCTTCATCTACGTGACCCACGATCAGACCGAGGCCATGACCATGGGCACCGACATCGTGATCATCTACAAGGGCAAGATCCAGCAGCACGGCACCCCCCACGAGGTGTATGACGACCCCGCCAACCTGTTTGTGGCCCAGTTCATCGGCGACCCCGGCATGAACGCCCTGAAGCTGTCCGACGGCGGCTTTGTGGGCTTTAAGCCCCGCGCCGTGATCTTCGGCAAAGGGGAGAACGGTCTGAACCTGACCGGCACCGTGCTGACCAGCGAGTTCATGGGCTATGACGAGCTGATGACCATCGACCTGGGCTGCGGCCATATCTCCATCCGCAACAAGGAGCGAAAGGAGGCCGGCGACCAGGTGGAGCTGTTCATCCCCCAGGACGAGCTGTTCTATTTCGACGCGGACCAGAACCGCACCGATACCCCCCAGACAGGAGAGGTGGTGAGCGTATTCCATGTTGACGACTGAGCAGAAGTCCGCCATCAATGAGAACGCTGAGGTAAAGACCTTCCGCAAGCTGGAGCTGAAGCAGCACGGAAGGGCCTATAAGCTGCTGAACAGCGCCCTGAAGAACCCCTATGTGCTCATCGCCCCCGCCGAGATCATCGCCCTTGGCACCACGGTGACGGCCCTGATCTTCTGCATCTACATGAGCTTTATGAAGTGGGATCTGATCACCGGCGAGCAGAAGTTCGTGGGGCTGTACAACTACAAGTACATCTTCACCGATGAGCTGTTCCTGACCGCCCTGGCCAATACCATGGTGTTCATGGTGGTGTCGGTGTTCGTGGGCCTGGTGCTGAAGGTGCTGGTGGGCGTGTTCCTGAACAAGGATAAGCCCATCCACAACATGGTGCAGACCATCATGTTCACCCCGTACATCATCGCCACCGTGGCCATCGCCACCATCTTCAAGTACATGATGCAGCCCACCGGCGGCGTGTTCAACCAGATCCTGTCCTTCCTGCACCTGCCCACCTCCCAGTGGTACATGGGGCAGAAGTCGGCCCTGATGTCCCTGGCCTTTATCACCATATGGCAGAGCATGGGCTACGGCGTGCTGATCGTGATCTCCGGCCTGAAGGCCATCCCCAACCATGTGTACGAGGCCGCACGGCTGGACAAGGCCAGCCGGCTCAAGACCTTTACCCACATCACCCTGCCCCTGCTCAGCCCCACCATGTTCTTCCTGCTGGTCACCACCTCCGTAGGTGCCTTCACCACCTTTGACATCGTGGCGATGATGACCAACGGCGGTCCCGGCAACTCCACCTACATGCTGGCGTACTACGTGTATATGCAGGGCATCCGTTTTATGCATTACGGCCGCGCCATGGCGGCCTCGGTGGTGCTGCTGATCATCACCTCCACCCTGTCGGCCATCAACTTTGCCCTGGCCGGCAAGAAGGTGCACTATCAATAAGGAAAGGAGCGGCGAATCATGTCCGGAAAAACTCAGCCCATTAAAATGAGAAAGAAAGACCCTATGATCGGGCGGATCCTGGAGTGCCTGCTGCTGGCGTTCCTGTTCGTGCTGTTCGTGCTTCCTTTCTACTACATGATCATCTCCTCGTTCAAGTCCACCATCGAGGCCATGAGCAATCCCCCCGTGTGGTGGCCCAGCAAGTTCATCTGGACCAACTTTGCTGATGCCTGGAACGAGGCCCACTTCACCAAATACGGCCTGAACTCCATCATTCTGGCCGCCGCCGTGGTGGTCACCTGTCTGGTATGCTCCGTGCCCTGCGCCTTTGCCTTTGCCCGCATGGAGTTCAAGGGCAAAAAGCCCCTGTTCGCCATCATCCTCAGCGATATGATGGTGCCGGTGCAGTGCGTGTTCCTGCCCCTGTTCATCATCTTCTCCAAGCTGGGCTGGCTGAACACCTACGGGTCGATGATCCTGCTGTTCACCTACTCCGGCTCCACCATCTTCTTCATCCGCAACTCCTTTATGCAGGTGAACAACGAGGTGCTGGAGGCCGCCCGCCTGGACGGCGCCAGCGAGCTGACGGTGATGTTCAAGGTGACCTTCCCCATGGTCAAGCCCGTGGTGGTCACCATGGCGCTGATGGCCTTCCTGCGCCGCTGGAACGACTACTTCTGGAACCTGTCCCTGACCACCAACGACTCTGTGCGCACCCTGCCCTACGCCATTCAGGCCCTGAACGCCGCCACCGATGGCGCCCTGCCCCGGTGGGAGGTCACCATGGCCGGTGCCACCATGTTGATGGCGCCCATGCTGATCGCGTATATCTTCGCCAATAAGCAGATCAAGTCCGCCTTTGTGTACTCTGGTATCAAATGATGACCAGAGTTCGGCTGCGCTTTACCGAGGACAAGACGGACCACTTCCGCCGCAAGGACATCGACCAGAGCAGGATCTGTGCGGCACTGGCCTACCTCCTCTTTTTCATCCCGGTGGTCATCCAGCCGGACTGCGGCTTTGGCCGCTACCACGCCAACCAGTCCCTGCTGCTGCTGATCCTGTCCACAGTGGGTGTGGTGGTGGTGTCCATGGTGCCCCGGGCGGGCCCCTTTCTGGGCATGGGCCTGATGGCCTTTTGCGTGATCTGTGCCGTGCGCGGTGTCGTACTGGCGCTGACGCGCCGGGCAAACTGCGTGCCTGTGTTCGGCGGGATCACCATCATCCCCTACGAGCGGGCGGCGTAAACAGACAAAAACGATCCCGGGGAGTTCTCTCCCCGGGATCGTTCGTTTATGTGGCTTGGCGCGTCAGGGCCGCCCCTGAGGGCGGGGCAGCTGGTCGTAGGAGAAGATGTTCAGATCCGCCGCGGTGACCACCGGGCCCACCTGGGCCTCCCGCACCGGGTCGTGGATCTGAACGACATGGTAGCCCCCGGCCTTGGCCGAGGCGATGGCCAGAGCGGTGTCCTCGAACACCCAGGTGGTGTCCAGGGCGGTGCCCAGCTGCTGCCGGGCGGCGTGGTATACTCTGGGGGTCTCCTTGCCGAAGCCCAGGGTGCTGCAGGA
The DNA here is from genome assembly GCA_934659475.1 of uncultured Oscillospiraceae bacterium. GTDB lineage: Bacteria > Bacillota > Clostridia > Oscillospirales > Oscillospiraceae > Lawsonibacter. The sequence continues at coordinate 8,847 of CAKUHX010000019.1, read as the reverse complement.
GAGCACCCCGCTGAGTAAGGGGAGAAGGCCGGCGTTTTTCAGGGCAGCCCGGGCCAGCGGAAGGTCGGTGGCGGTGGCCACAAGGGCGGGGATGCCGGCGCTGTGCAGGGCCTTTACATACTCCGGCGCCCCGGGCATAGGGGGGATGGCCCGGCGGCAGTAGTGCTCCTCTATGATCTCGGTGATCTGGCGGCGGATCTCCTCCGCCGTCAGGGGGAGGGCGTATGTCGCCCGGAAGTATTCCGCCGTCTGCTGAAAGGTCAGGGGCCAGATCTGTTCTGCGCAGTCCGCCCGGGGGATCAGGCCGAAGCGGGGCAGATACAAATCGCCCAGAGAGCGCCAGATGTAGTTTGAGTTGAGAAGGGTGCCGTCCATGTCGAAGATCACGCCGGAAATATCCATGTTCTTTCTCTCTGCCTTTCCTGAAGGGTGTGTGCGCGGAGCATTGTATCAGACCGGCGGGGAAAAGGCAATACCAAGTGCCCTGTATCCCGCCCGCCGCCCTTGACTTTTCCGCTGAAAAGCCGGTATACTATGAAAAACTAAGGGGGGCGCCTATGAAAGAGAAAAAGAGCTTGCGCAGCCTGGTGCGCTGGGCGCGGCAGACGCTGAAGAGAAAGCGCGTGGTGGCGGTGGTATACTGGTTTTTGCGCCTGTCCGTCATCGGGGTGATGATCGCCCAGATCTTCAACCGGAATTTTGAAAATGTATTTCTATGTGTGCTGACGCTGGTGCTGTTCCTGATGCCCACCCTTATGGAGCGGCGGCTGCAGATCGACCTGCCCAACGCCCTTGAGATCATCATCATGCTGTTTATCTACGCGGCGGAGATCCTGGGGGAGATCCAGTCTTTCTACACCACCTATCACGGGTGGGACACTATGCTGCACACCCTGAACGGCTTCCTCTGCGCGGCCATCGGCTTCTGCCTGGTGGATCTGTTCGACCGCAGCGAGAAGTTCTCCCTGTCCCTGTCCCCCAAGTATATGGCCATCGTGGCCTTCTGCTTTTCCATGACGGTGGGGGTGCTGTGGGAGTTCTTCGAGTGCACCATGGACCAGTTCTTCTTCCTGGATATGCAGAAAGACGCTATTGTGAATACTATCTCCACCGTCATGCTGGACCCTACCGGCGGCAACAGCCCCCAGATCATCCGGGGCATCACCGACGTGATCCTGGTCACCGACCGCGGGGAGATCCCTCTGGGACTGGGGGGCTATCTGGACATCGGCCTGCTGGACACCATGAAGGACCTGTTCGTCAACTTCATCGGGGCGGTGGTGTTCTCCATTGTGGGCTACTTCTATGTGAAGAGCCGCGGACAGGGGAAATTTGCCAAAAATTTCATTCCCCAGGTGCGGGAGGAAAAGGACGATCCTGCGGAATAAGAGGGGCGGTCCCGGCCCATACTAATGCCATCCTGAAAGAAGGAGGCTATTGTCATGGATAAGAAGACCTGCAATCCCAGCATCCGCTGCGACGTGAGCAGCTGCGCCCATCACACGGCGGAGAACTGCTGCTGCCTCAGCCAGATCCAGGTGGGCTGCTGCGGCTGCACCCCCACCAAGGCCGACGGCACTGAGTGCAGTTCCTTTGCCCCCGGCAAGGGCGCGTATTAAGTCTGTACCCCCGAAAAACCGGACCGGAGAACTTCTCCGGCCCGGTTTTTTGCCTATTTGTCCATGGGGCGGTACCGGCCCCGGAGCGGAATTGTTTGCCTTTATCTTTACCAAAAGGGCTGGAGTGTGGTATAATATCCTGAAAAATTGCGGAAGAGGGGACCGATATGGAACTGACGGAGCGCACGCTGCACAGCAAGACCGTGTTTGAGGGCAGGATCATCACCGTCCAGGTGGACGAGGCCCGGCTGCCCGACGGAAAGACCGCCGGGCGGGAGGTGGTGCGCCACCCCGGCGGCGTCACTGTTCTGCCCCTGGGGGCGGACAACACCGTCACCCTTGTGCGGCAGTACCGCTATCCTCTGGGGCAGGAGCTGCTGGAGCTGCCCGCGGGCAAGCTGGAGCGGGGCGGCGAGGGACACCGCGCCGCCGCCATCCGGGAACTGGGGGAGGAGACCGGCCTTGAGGCCGGCCAGCTGACCTATCTGGGACACCTGGTGTCCTCCCCGGGGTTCTGTGACGAAAGGCTGCACCTCTATCTGGCCCGGGACCTGGTGCAGAAGCAGCAGCACTTGGATGAGGATGAGTTTCTGAATGTGGTCACCATGCCCTTTGACCAGCTGCTGGCGCGGGTGATGGACGGCACGGTCATCGACGCCAAGACCGTGGCCGCAGTGCTGAAGACCAAAGTGCTGCTGGGACTGTAAGGCTGCAGCCGCCATACATAGGAGGAACCGCCATGGAAAAGAAGATCCTCATCGTAGAGGACGAACAGAATATCGTGGACATCCTCTCCTTCAATTTGGAACGGGAGGGGTATGACACCATCGAGGCCTACGACGGCCCCACCGGCCTGAAGCTGGCCCTGGAGGAGAACCCTGACCTGATCCTGTTGGACCTGATGCTGCCGGGGATGGACGGCTTCGATGTGTGCCGCCAGATCCGCCGGGCGGGCCATGCCACCCCCATCCTGATGCTCACCGCCCGGGAGGAGGAGGCCGACAAGGTGCTGGGGCTGGAGCTGGGGGCGGACGACTACATCACAAAGCCCTTCTCCATGCGGGAGCTGCTGGCCCGGGTGAAGGCCAACATCCGCCGGGTGGGCATGGTGCCCGCCGCCCCCCAGGGGGAGGAGCCCGCCGCCGCGGCCATGAAGCTGGGGCGCATCACCGTGGACGTGGAGCGGGCCACCGTCTATAAGGACGGAAAGCCTCTGGACCTGACCCAGCGGGAGTACGACCTGATCCGCTATCTGGTGTCCCAGCCCGGGAAGGTCTTTTCCCGGGAGGCCCTGATGGAGCATGTGTGGAACTATGAGGGCTATGTGGGCGACGTGCGGGCGGTGGACGTGGCCGTGCGCCGCCTGCGGGAGAAGCTGGAGGACGACCCCGCCGCGCCCCGGTTCATCTGCACCAGACGGGGCATGGGCTACTACTTCGACAGCTGAAAGGCTGAACAGTCCAAAGGAAAGGGGGATGCCGGATGATCCGCAGTCTGCATATGAAGATGGTCATGATCATTGTACTGCTCATCCTGTCGCTGATGACGGTGGTGGGCGCTTTCCTGGTCAACTCGGTCATGGCCTTCTATCTGGATGATTTTTATACCCGGATGCAGAGCGTCTTTGAGCAGGAGGCGCTGGTGTCCGACCTGCGCACCCCCAACGAAGGGGAGGAGGACGGGGGCGAGGCGCTGATGAGCGTCCTGTCCGCCTACTCCGGCCAGCTGGGGCTGGACGGCCGCAGCCGCAAGCTGTATATTCTGGACGGCGCCGGCCAGTATCTTACGGGCAGCGATGGCCGTGACGGCGAAGCGCCGGACTACTCCCCCAACCTGATGGCCGTGCTCAGCGGCCGCGAGGAGGTGGGGGACGACAGCGGAGCCGCCGCCGACTTTATGGATCTGGCGGTGGCCATCCAGCGGGGAGAGCAGGACTACGTCATCTACATCTACGACAATAAGGACACGGTGTCCGACCTGATCGACCAGATCTTCGTGCTGATCGTAGAGGCCCTGTTCTTCGGGCTGGTGATCTCCGTGCTGCTGTCCTTCCTGCTGTCCAAGACCATGGTCACCCCTATCCAGCGTCTGACTGAGGGGGCCAAGCGGGTGGCCGCCGGGGACTTCGGCAGCAAGATCGACGTGACCTCCCAGGACGAGATCGGCGTGTTGACCGACACCTTCAACGACATGGCTGGCCAGCTCCACGACACCCTGGAGCAGGTGGAGAGCGAGCGCAACAAGCTGGACACCCTGTTCCTGCACATGACCGACGGCGTGGTGGCCTTCAATGCCGCGGGGCAGGTGATCCACGCCAACCCCGCCGCAGGGCAGATGCTGGGGCGGCAGATCGGACCGGACACGGATTATAACACCCTGTTCGGCGCCGCGGCTCCCCTGGCCGCCCTGCTCCGGGCCCCGGACTACCTGCGGGGGGAGATGCAGGCGGGCAGCCGCTATCTGGAACTGCTCATGGCCCCTTTTGACCGGGACCGCCAGGGCGGCGCCCTGGTGGTGCTGCACGACATGACCGAGCAGCGGAAGAATGAGGAGATGCGCCGGGAGTTCGTGGCCAACGTGTCCCACGAGCTGCGCACCCCCTTGACCAACATCCGCTCCTATGCCGAGACGCTGGCCGACTCCGCCGGTCAGCTGGCCCCGGCCACGGAGAAGAAGTTCCTGGGGGTCATCCTCAACGAGAGCGACCGCATGACCCACATCGTACAGGACCTGCTCACCCTGTCCCGGCTGGATTCCGGGCGGGATGAGCTGAAGCTGGCCCGGTTCTCCTTCGGACAGGCGGTGCAGGACCTCTATAACGCCGTGTATATGGAGGCCCAGCGCCACGGCCACGCTCTGACCCTGTCCATGCCCGACGACCTGCCCCAGGTGGTGGCCGACCGGGAGCGCATCCTTCAAGTGATGATGAATGTGGTGTCCAACGCCATCAAATACACCCCCGACGGGGGGAGGATCTCCATCTCCGCCGGCCGGACGGACAGGCAGGTGTGGATGCTGGTGGACGACAACGGCATCGGCATCCCCGCCGCCGACCGCGACCGGATCTTCGAGCGCTTCTACCGGGTGGACAAGGCCCGTTCCCGCCAGTCCGGCGGCACCGGCCTGGGCCTGTCCATCGCCAAGGAGTTGGTGGACCGGCACAGGGGCCGGCTGGAGCTGGTGGACAAGGAGGGCCCCGGCCTGGCCGTGCGGCTGACCCTTTGGATCGAGGGGCCCGACCATGGATAAGCGGACAAAAGTGGTGGAGCGGGCGAAGTCCCTGCTCATCGTGCTGCTGGCCTGCTCCGCGGTGCTGCTGGCCTCTCGCACCTCGCTGATCCGGCCCCTGAGCGACCTGCTCTCGCCCGCACCGGACAGCGGCGGAGCGAATGTGTACCGGGTGCCTGTCCAGCGGCTGGAGATGGCCCGCCCCGTGGCTATGGCGGCCCTGATCCCCGGGGAGGGACGCACCCTGCGCTATGGGGTGCAGTATGACACCGCGGCCTGTGACGCCCTGTTCCAGCAGGGGGCCAGCCTGCTGGTAGAGGCCCTGTCCAGCGCCGGCACCCCCCGGCAGATCGGCCGCCAGGAGTGGGAGCGGGCACTGACCGAGGCTCCCGGCCTTTATTTCGACTTTTTGGGGCAGCTGCCCCTGGATGTGCTGGCCGGGTGGCTGTCCGCCCCCGACTGTACCTTGACCGGGACCGCCCGGCGCATGGCCCTGACCGTGAGCGACGGGCAGGTGCTGCTGTGCTATCACGATACCCGGGAGGAGGCCTATTACGCCTGCACCGCCGGGGTGGTCAACCCCGACCATCTGGCCCAGGCGGTGAGCGGCCTGAGCGGGAACGGGGCGTTTTTCGCCTTTGAGACAGAGGAGTACGCCGCCTTGGCCCCCGATACCCTGCTGCTGCCAGAGGAGCCGCAGCTGCCGGTCTATCAAAGCGCTGATCCCCTGAGCGGTGAAGGGGGCGGACTGGCCTCCCTGATGGACGACCTGTATTTCTCCCGGGAGAGCACCGCCTTCTACTCTGCGGGGGACGAGCAGGTGGCCCGCAGCGGGGGGGAGTCCCTGCGCCTGTCCCGCCGGGGGGTGCTGGAATACAGCTGCGACGCCGGCAGCGACAGCCGCTATGTGATCGGCGGCCCCGGCGCCGACCCGACCCTGACCGAGGTGGGGGAATACTGCCGCTATCTGGCCCAGCAGACCGTGGGCGCCCGCTGCGGCCAGGCCCGGCTGTATCTGGCCCGGGCGGAGCAGCAGGGGAGCGCCCTGATACTGGAGTTTGAGTACTGCCTGAACGGGGCGGCCGTCAGTCTGGAGGGGGGCAGCGCCGCCAGCTTCCAAGTGGAGAACGGCCGGGTGGTGCAGTTCACCCTGCGCTTCCGCAGCTATGCCGCCGGGGACCAGAATACCCTGCTGCTGCCCCAGCGGCAGGCCATGGCCGTTTTGCAGCAGGCGGGCGGCAGCGGCCGGGAGCTGCGCCTGGTCTGTGTGGACCAGGGGGGCGAGACGGCGGCCCTCCAGTGGGCGGCGGGAGAGGAGGACTGAGCCGTGGAGTGGTCAAAGCTGAAGAACATCATCCTGCTCATCCTGCTGTGTACAAACGCTGCCCTGCTGGCCATGGTGCTGGGGCAGAACTGGCGGGAGAGCAGCGCCCTACGCCAGGCCCGGGCCGATGCCATCGCTTTACTGCGCCAGGAGGGGACTCAGGTGGAGGACGACGTGGTCCCCCAAAAGACGGAGCTTACCCTGCTGCGGGCGGAGCGGGACCAGGGGGAGGAGGAGCAGCTGGCCCGGGCCCTGTTGGGGGACGAGCTGGCTGTGCAGGACCGGGGGGGCGGCGTCTATCTGTACCGCTCCGATCTGGGGGAGATCCAGTTCCATAGCGACGGCGCCTTTCAGGCCAGCTTTCAGCCCAATGCCTTCTCCCTGAATGGGGAGGGGCCGGAGCAGCTGGCCCAACGCATCGCGGAGCAGCTGGCCTTTACCGGCCAGGTGGTCCAGACCCAGACCCAGTCCGGGGGCAGTTCCGTGCTGCTGCGGCAGCTATGGAACGGCGTGCCCGTGTTCAATCTCCAGATGACGCTGGAGTTCAGTTCCGCCGGACTGACGGGGATCGGGGCGGGGCGGCGGCTGTTCGGCACGCCCCAGCGGCAGGCGGCGGCGGTGCTCTCCCCCGCTTCGGCGCTGGTGCGCTTTTCCGCGGGGATGAACGCCCTGGGCGACGTATGCAGCAGCATCGATGACATCCAGCCGGGGTATCTCAGCTCTGCCTCCCTGACTGATGGCATGATCTTGACCCCGGTGTGGTATATTACAACGGACACCGGGGGCTACTATCTGGACCTGGTGTCGGGGGACCTGAGCCGGGCCTGACGCGACCTGAGAGAGAAGGGATTTCTATGTTTCAGCCAAGCAGCCCCATCGGCGTGATCGACTCCGGCGTGGGGGGCTTTTCCGTGGCGCGGCAGGTGAGAAGGCTGCTGCCCCACGAGGATCTGCTCTATATGGGCGACGGGGGCAACCCCATGTACGGCGGCAGAACGGAGGAGGAGATCCTCACCATGACCCGTCATATGCTCCGCTTTATGCAGGAGCGGGAGATCAAGGTGCTGCTGGTGGCCTGCAACACGATCTCCTGTCTGATCCCCCGGTTTCAGGAGGAGCTGCCCTGCCCCGTGTTCAGCGTGGTGCAGGCTGGGGGGCGGGCCGCCGCGGCCCTGCCCCAGGTGAAGAAGCTGGCCGTGCTGTCCACGGTGTTCACCGCCCGCTCCGGCGCCTATCCGGAGCTGATCGGCCGCCTGGCCCCGGAAAAGCAGGTGATCAGCCGCCCCTGCCCCGATCTGGCCGCCTTGGTGGAGCTGGTGGTGAACGACCCGGGCATGCGGCCCCTGATCGAGGCCGACCTGAGGGATGACCTGGACGATCTGGTGAACGAGGAGCGGGTGGACTGCTGCCTGCTGGGCTGCACCCACTACCCCCTGGTGTCCGACATCATCCTGGACCTGTACCCCGGGCTCTTCCTGCTGGACCCCGCCGTCCAGATGGCCCAGACCCTGAAGGAGTATCTGGACCGCACGGGCATGAGCAGCCCCGCCCCCGGGCCGGGGCGCACCGATGTGTTCACCACCGGCAGCGTGACGGAGTACGCCCAGAAGGCCGCCCGGGTGGGGCTGGAGCCCCTGACCTCGGTGCAGTATTACCCGCCCCTGCGGATCGGACTGTAAAGAATACACATGGGCGCCCCTCGGGCGGGCGCCGGGAAAAGAGGGATCGCTATGAACAAAGTTGCGCTGGTCACCGGATCCTCCCGGGGCATCGGCCGGGCGGTGGCCCTGCGTCTGGCCCGGGAGGGGTACGCCGTGTGCGTCAACTGCCGCCAGCGGATCGACCTGGCCCGGCAGTTGGCCGGCCAGATCGGGGCCGAGGGCGGTCGGGCCATAGCCGTACAGGCGGACGTATCCGACCGGGCGGCGGTGGACGCCATGGTGGAGCAGGTGGGGCAGACCTTCGGGCCGGTCACCCTGCTGGTGAACAACGCGGGCGTTGCCGGCATGGCCCTGTTTCAGGACGTGACCGACGAGCTGTGGGACCGGTACTTCTCCGTCAACCTGAATGGGGCCCGGAACACCATTCAGGCCGTCCTGCCTGCCATGCTCCACGAGAAGGGGGGCTGCATCGTCAACGTCAGTTCCATCTGGGGCCAGCACGGGGCCTCCTGCGAAGTGACCTACTCCTGCACCAAGCACGCCCTGATCGGGCTGACCCGCTCCCTGGCCATGGAGCTGGCCCCCAGCCATATCCGGGTGAACTGCGTGGCCCCCGGGGTGATCGATACGGACATGGTGAAGGTGCTGGGGCAGGAGACCCTGGATCAGCTGGTGGAGCAGACCCCCCTGGGCCGCCTGGGCACGCCGGAGGACATCGCCGCGGCGGTGGCCTTCCTGGCGGGGGACGGGGCCTCTTTCATCACTGGGCAGGTGCTGACCTGCGACGGCGGATTTGTGCCGTGACAAAGAAAAAGCCTCCCCCGGCCTACGGCCAGGGGAGGCTTTTCTTTTTAGATGCCCAAGACGCGGGTGGCGATGGTGAAGTAGATCAGCAGGGACAGGGCGTCCACGATGGTGGTGATGAAGGGGGCGGCCATGACCGCCGGGTCGATGCCCACCTTTTCGGCGGCCATGGGCAGGGTGCAGCCCACGATCTTGGCGCACACCACCGTGA
>CAKUHX010000018.1 GCA_934659475.1 uncultured Oscillospiraceae bacterium | reverse complement strand
GCCACGCTGAACAGAGCGATCACCGCGGTGACGTCCACCCCCAGGGCGCTGGCCGCCATAAGGATCAGCAGCAGGATCAGCACCACCTTGACCGCCGAGCGGATGTATACATGCAGCCGCTCCAGGGTCTTGGAGCGATCCAGGATCCGGTCTAGGATCGTCAGGATCACCCGGATGGCGATCAGTCCCAGAGCCACCACGCTCACCAGCCGCAGCACGGCGGTCAGCGTCAGATGGGCCAGATCGACTTCTTTCACAATGCCGGATACGGCATCCTGTAGATTCATGGTTCCTCGCTCCGTTTCTCCTCCTGCCGCCGGGCATAGTCCTGCAGGCAGCGGAAGGTCTCTGCACTGATCACATGCTCCAGCCGGCAGGCGTCCGCCGCCGCCGTGTCCGGCGTCACCCCGATGCGGGTGAGCCACCGGGTCAGGAAGCAGTGGCGCTCATAGATCTTCCGGGCCACCGTCTCCCCCGCCTGGGTCAGCTCCAGGCGGCCGTCGCTGTCCATCTCCAGCAGGCCGTCCGCCCGCAGGATAGACACAGCCCGGCTGACCGACGGCTTGGAAAAGCCAAGATGCTGGGCCACGTCCACCGAACGCACCGTGCCCCGCTCCTCTCTCAGGATCAGGATCGCCTCCAGATAGTCTTCGCCCGATTCATGCAGTGCCACAGCCCATCATCTCCTTACGGTCGTCTCTCCGCCCGGGGCGGCTTTTTATTTTATGGTATCATATTTTCCGCCGCCGCGCAAGGATCTGCGCACATCGGGCCGCTGCCCTCTTTACTTTCCCGGCAAAATCCTGTATATTATTGCTGGGAAGGGTCCATTGCCCTTTCCTGTCATTTTCTTCCGGCCCCCGCGGCCGGATAGGCAGCCTTTTGTAAGGGAGGTAACTTTCTTATGCAGCTTGAATTGAGCAGCAAGCAGTTCCGGCGTCTGCTGGATCTGGTATATATCGGAAACTGGGTGCTGAACTCCACCCGGGGGGACGAGCGCTTTGCGGACTACGATCAGGTAGAGAGCCTGCTGTTCGCCAAGGCGGCCCTGGAAGGGATGCCCCAGCTGGCGGAGCTCTATCAGGGGGAGATCGTCCCCTCCAAGGCCTTTGTAGAGGGCGGCATCCACGAGGCCATCATGGAGTATGAGAACAACGTATTCTTCGACATCCTGGCCGAGGATCTGGCCCGCCGGGACATGGACGATGCCCCCATCGACGAGAGCAACTACGACGAGCTGACCAGCCGCATCGACGCCTATATCGCTGAGTTCGAAGAGCACGGCACCGACAATATCCTGGTGGATATTGATACCTGAAGGCAGTAAAAAAGCAGCGCTGAGAGATTTCTCAGCGCTGCTTTTTTGTATGATCCCTGTTCAGCCCTTTTTCCGCAGCAGGAAGGTGATCAGGAACCATCCGGCCAGATACAGGGTGATGGCCGCGCCGGCAGAGGAGCCGATGTAGTAGGAGGTCATCAGCCCCGCCACCCCGGCGCACACCGCCGCCAGCAGGGACAGGATGTGATACTGCCACATATTCCGGGCCAGATTCCGGGCAGAGGCCGCGGGCAGCACCAGCAGGGAGTTGATCACCAGCAGGCCCACCCAGGTCATGGACACGGTGACCACCACGGCGATGGCCATGGAGAACACCGTCTCCTGCCAGAACACCTTGATGCCCCGGCTGTCCGCCAGGGCCGGGTGGACGGCGGAGAGCATCAGCTGATCAAAGGACAGCCCCCACAGGGCCAGCACAAGCACCAGGATCAGGGCCAGCAGGCCGATCTTGGCCGGCTCCACCGACAGGATGTCGCCGATGAGCAGGTTGTTGAACTTGGTGAAGGACCGCCCGTTCAGGGTGGACAGGAAGATACCCAGGGCCACGGCTGTGGAGGAGAACACCCCGATCACCGTGTCGCTGGCCATGGCGGTGCGCCGCCGCACCAGGTTGAACAGCAGGGCGAACACCAGGGCAAAGAGCACCGCCGCCCAGGTGGGCTCGTTAAAGCCGCACAGGGCCCCGATGGCCATGCCGGTAAAGGCGGAGTGGCCCAGAGCGTCGGAGAAAAAGGACATCCGGCTGTGCACCACCATGGTGGACAGGATGCCGAACAGGGGGGAGATGACCAGCACTGCCAGCAGGGCGTTCTTCATAAAGTACATGGACCCGGTCTGGGCCCACTCAAAGGGCAGCAGATCCACGATGGCATACCAGAGATTCACCGCTGACCGCCCCCTCTCCCCATCTTCAGATGGAAGGTCTCATAAAACTCGGGAGAGGTGAGGACCTCCTCCGGCGTGCCCGCCTTCAGCACCTGCTTTTTCAGCAGGATCACCTTGTCGGCATACTGCTCCAGAGTGGCGAAATCGTGGGTGGACAGGAAGATGGACAGGTCGTACTGGGTGCGCAGCTCGTCCAGCATCTCCAGCAGCTGGTGCTCCCCCTCGATGTCCACGCCGGACAGGGGCTCGTCCAAGATCAGGATGTGGGGCACCGGCTCCAGGGCCAGGGCCAGCAGCACCCGCTGGAGCTGGCCCCCGGACAGGGCCCCCATGGGCCGGTCCAGCAGATCCTCCCCGTGGACCCGGGCCAGACAGGCGGCGGCCTTGTCCCGGTACTGCTTGGGCACGGGCAGGCACACCGGCCACCTTGAGGTGGCGGCGGTGAAAAAGTCCAGCACGCTCACCGGGTCCCCCCGGTCAAAGACCGGGGACTGGGGCACATAGCCCACCAGAGGGCGCTGGCCGCCGATGACCTCTCCGTCCGCCAGGCGGATGGCAGGCCCCCCCGCAGGGGAGAAGGTGATGGTGCCCCGGTGGGGCATCTGGCCCAGGATGCACTTGAACAGGGTAGATTTTCCAGCGCCGTTGGGGCCGATCAGGGCGGCGATCTCGCCGCAGTGGAGATGGAAGGACACCTGCTCCAGAATGTCGTCCCCGCCCAGTCGGACGGATACCTCCTCCAGCTTCAGACAGCAGGAGTCGGAGCAGCCGCCCAGCTTTCCGTGTTTGATGATACGCAACTTATTTCACCAGTTCCTCTCCCGCAAAGCCGTTGATAATGGCGGTCACGTTGCCCTTCAGGGCGTCTCCGTAGTTGGAAAGCGCCCCGTCCGGCCCGTCCATGCACATGGACAGCTGAGCCACGGCGCAGCCCGTCTCCCGGGCGATCGCCTTCGCGGTGGCGTCGGAGCCGTTGACCTCCGTAAAGATCACGGGGATGTTTTTCTCCTTCACCAGAGCCGTGATCTCATTGATCTCCTTGGCGCTGGCCTCGCTGCCCGCCTCCTCCTCGATGGCTGCCAGCAGGGGCAGGCCGTAGGTCTGGGCGAAGTACTGGAACCCGTCGTGGAAGGTGATCAATCCCGTGATCTCAGGCATTCCCTCTGCTGTCAGCAGCTCCCGGGCCTCGGCGTCCCAGGTGCTCAGCAGCAGGGACGCCTTCTCCCCATTTTCCCGGTAGGCGTCCCCGTTGTCCGGGTCGGCACCGTCCAGCCCGCGGACAAGGTTTCCCACCATCTGGGCCGCCCGCCGGGGGTCCATCCAGTAGTGGGGGTCCCAGTGGCCGTGGTCGTGATCGTCGTGGTCCTCCCCCTCGTGGTGGTGCTCCAGATTTTCCAGCAGCTCCACCCCCTGGGAGCAGTCGATCACCACAGCATCGGAGACCGCCAGGGCATCCTCCATGAACTCCTCCAGTCCGGCGCCGTTCATGGCGATCACGTCCGCCCGCTGGATCTTTTTCATGTCATCCACGGACAGGGTGTAGTCGTGGAGACAGCTCACCTGTCCAGTGCTCAGCCGCTCCACCTGAATGCCCTCCACCCCCTCCGTCACAGCGGAAGCCAGAAGATAGACGGGATAAGTGGTGGCCAACACGGTCAGCCGGGGCTCATCCCCGCTGCTGCTCCCCGGCTCGATGGTGCACGCGGACAGCAGCAGCACCGCGGCTGCCAGGACCAAACACAGTTTTCTCATACTTTTCCTCACGATCAGTCTGCGGTCATGGCCTGCTGCTCCGCAGCAGCTCCAGCAGCAGGGCCTCGTTCTCCCGGGCGGCGGCGGACAGGGCGGCGGACCGCTCCTTCAGACGGGCCAGGACCCGGTCATAGTCGGCCATCAGGCCGTCGCACACCTGACAGGCGTGCTTCTCATCAAAGTGCTCCACATCCCCGGCGGAGGGCAGCTCCAGCTCCTGCAGATAGCTGGCCACCTTGGGGTCGTACACCAGCCCCACCGTGGGCACTGCCATGCGGGCGGCAAAGATCAGGGTGTGCAGGCGCATGGCCACGCACAGCCTGGCCCGGCCCAGCACAGCCATCAGCTCGCTGGGGCTGGCAGACACGTCCAGCAGATAGGAGGGGCCCTCCATGGCCCGGCGCACCCGCTCCGTGGTCTCCCGGTCCGCGGCGGGCTGCATCATCAGGAAAAGGATCTCCAGCCCGTGGGCGCGGCGCAGGTGGTCACACAGCCGGGCGGTCTGCTCCGGGAAGTCCGCCGCGGCGGGCCAGCCCCGCACGGACACCGCCGCAAAGGCGGCCCCCTCGGGCAGCCCCGTCCCCCGCAGCAGCTCCTCCCCCCGTTCCTTTGGCGCGGGGGCCAGAGAGAACACCGGGTCGGCGGTGACATGAAGCTCCGGGCGCTTTACCCCCATGTCCAGCAGCTCCCGGGCGGAGGCCCGGTCCCGCAGGGTGACCACATCGGCCAGCTCCACCGTCCGCTTCACCTTCTCCCGGTTCTCCGGCCGGGTCACCGGGCCGATGCCGTTGGCATACAGCATCACCGGCTTGCCCATCCTCTTGGCCCAGCGGATCACAGACAGATAGTACACCAGCGACCGGGTGGAGGTTCGGTCCTGCAAAAGGCTGCCGCCCCCGGACAGCAGGGCGTCGCAGCGCTTCAGCGCCCGCCTGACCCGGAAAAGGTTGAACCGGGGCACGGCCTCAAGTCCGTACTGCCGGCGGGTCTGCTCCGGGTCCCGGGACAGGACGGTGACGCCGATCTCGTCGCTGGCGGCCATGATCCCCTCGTGGATGGACTGGAGAATGGCGTCGTCCCCGGCGTTGGAAAAGCCGTAATAGCCGCTCATGACCACGTTATACCGCCGCCGCACTACCTCACGGTACATCCGCAGGCAGTCCCCCGCCATGCGGCGGACGGAGTAGTGGTCGAAGATCACCTGACGGCCATAGGCCCCCAGGCGCTCCTTCTCCTCCTCTGGCAGCAGCAGGGCCGCAGACAGGTCGGCCAGCAGGGTCTCCGGCTCGCACAGGGGCAGGCCCCGGCAGCAGAAGTTGCCCGCCTGGGCCTCGGCCAGCTTGTCCGGCGTAAACAGGCCGTGGTACCCCTCGTTCCCCGCCACGATGACGGGCTTTCCGGCGGACATGGCCTCCAGCGCCGCCCGGGATACCCCCACGAACACCTGCCCCGCCGCCGCGATCTCGTTGATGTCCGTGCGGGGGCCGGTCATGGCGATGCACCGGCGGCCCATTTTTTCGTTGACCGCCTCCGCCCTGTCCTTCAGCTCGTCAAAAACGTTGCCGCCCCCGGCGATGAGCAGCTGCACCCCGGGCACGGCCTTGTCCAGCCGGGGGGCGATCTCGATCAGCTGCCGGGCCGCCAGAGCCCGGTCGGCGTCCATGCGGCTGACGTAGGACACCACGGGCCGGGCCGGGTCCAGCCCGAACTCCCGCAGCACCCGCTCCCCGGACACCGCCGGGGAGAACTTATCCGTGTCGATGCCGTTGATGGTGACGAAGATGTGCTCCGGGGGCAGGTGATACTCCCGGATCAGATAGGCCTTGATGTCCTCCGACACCGCCATGGTACGCTGTCCCCAATCCGTGAGGTAGCGCAGCAGACCCCGCGTGTCAAACACCCAGTGGGCAGTGGTGACGAAGGGGATGCCCATCCGGCGGCACAGCCCGCCGCACAGGAAGGCGGGGATGCGGGCGTGGGCGTGGACGATGTCGGGCCGCTCCTTTTTCAGAACGTCCTTCAGAATGGCTCTGGCCCGCCTCATCTGCCCCACGTCCCGGCGGTTCAATGGGGCCTGGTAGTGCCGGATGCCCGCGGCGGCGATCTCCGGCACATAGACGCCCCCGTTGGATACCACGATCACATCGTGGCCCTGGGCCTTCAGCTGCTTGGACAGCTCGGCGATATGGGTCTCCGCCCCGCCGATGTCCATTCCCATGGTGGCCATCAGGATCTTCACGGACCTGTCCCCCTTTCCCCGTTTTCGGTCTCTTTTCTCAGTAAAGGTCCACCACAGTGCCCACGAAGGAGGCATACTTGGTGTTCAGGGTACGGCTGGCGTTGACCCCCAGCTCATACACCCGGTTGAGCAGAAAGCGCCCGTTCTCCACAAGGCCCTTCCCCTCCAGGGTAATGATCAGATCCACCCGGCCCTCGCAGGGCAGCTGGACGATCTCGCCGTTCATCAGCTCCCCCTGAATGGTGCCCTCGCTCACCTGGATGTCGGTGACCCTTCCGATAGCGCCGCCGGTGGTGCGGTCGGGGTCATACAGGCCGTCCCCGATGTGGATGGAATCCACGATCTCCGGCCGCAGATTGCGGGCCCAGACCTGGATGGTGATGGGGGTCTCCGGCACGGTAGTGCCCGTCTGGGGCAGCTGGGCCTTGTGCCGCAGGGCCACCGCCAGCACGATCACCAGCAGCACCACCACCACGTCGATCACACTGATCTTGCCGAACAGCCGGCCGTTTTTGTCAATGATCTTCATCCGTTCTGTCCCTCCTTCTCCCGGTGAATGGTCAGGACGGGGCCGCTTGCCATGTAGCCCGGTCCCCGCAGATACACGGTGGTGCCAGCCCGCAGCTCATAGCCGCCGTCCAGCACCAGGGCGGAGTCGCTCTCGGCTGCGGCGGCCTCGACGGTCACCAGCACGTCCTCATACCCCTCGATGGCGGTGATGATATAGCGGCTCTCCTCCCGGTTCAGGGACAGGGTCTCGTTGGGCACCACCTGGGCCTCTACCACCTTGCCCAGAGCGTAATTCTTGATGGTGTCGGTCAGCTCGTCCCCAGCCTGCACCCGCTCTCCCGTGCCCTGCAGCATCTTCTGGAACCGCACGGTATACCGCACCATAGAGGCGGTGGGGGTCTCCACCTCCTGAGGGGCAGGCTTCAGGGCCTTCCACGCCAGAAAGCCGCCCACGGCCAGGGCCGCGATCAGCACCAGGGCGTCAAACAGGTTCAGCCGCAGGCGGGGCCCAGACTTCTTCTCTTCCATGTCAGTGTGCTCCTTTCAAAACATCCAGATAGACCTGCTCCGTATTTCGGGCAAAGACCTGGCCGGTAAATCGTTCCTCAAACACCTGTCTGGCCCGGCGGCCCATGGCCTGCCGCTGCTCCGGGTGGTCCATCAGCCGCTCCATGGCGGCCGCCAGGGCCCCGCTGTCCCCGCTGGGGAACACAAGGCCGTTGTCCCCGTCCTTCACCAGCCAGGGGTTGCCCCCGTAGTCGCTGACGATGGAGGGCTTGGACAGGCTCATCCCCTCCAGCAGGGCGATGGACGTGGCCTCGGTGCCGAAGGAGGCATTGAGCTGCACGTCCAGAATGGACAGCAGGGCCGCCACATCGGAGCGGAAGCCCAGCCGGGGCATCACGTCGTCCACGTCCAACTCCTGCACCAGCTCGTCCAGCTGACCGGCCCACTGTCCGGTGCCCGCCACCAACACCTTGAAGTCCCGGCCCCGGGTCTTCAGCTTTTGGGCGGCCTGGGCGATCAGTCCGTGGCCCTTATACTCCTCGATACGGGCCAGAATGCCGAACACCACCGTGTCCGGGCCGATGCCCAGTTCTTTTTTCAGGGCAGCCTGCTCCTCCGGAGCGGTGGGAGTCAGGGGGGCCACGCCGTTCATCACCACGGTGATCTGGTCGGGGGCCACGCCGGACTCCACCAGGTTGTCCATGGTGGCCGGACTGACGGCGATGATCTTATCGGCGTAGTGCCGGTTCAGCCAGCGGTTGACCCACCGGCCGGGGGGATATTTCAGTTTTGCGGGCACGGGAAAGGCGGAGTGCCGGCTGTATACCACGGGCAGGCCGCACTTTTTCGCCGCGATGCGCCCGGACAGGCAGCCGTGGGTGTGCACCAGGTCGGGCTTCACCCGCCGGATGAACTCCGTCAGCACCTTCACGTCCTCCTTGTCATAGGAGCGGTCGGCCATGGCGTCTACCTCATACACCTCGGCCCCCGCCTTCTTCAGGGGGGAGGCCAGGGCGGAGCCCCGGGGCACCGCCACCAGGGTGCGGAAGTGCTCCAGGTCCGTATAGTGCAGGTAGTTCAGGATCACCCGCCCGGCACCGCCGATGTTGGTGTCGCTGATCAGGTCTAAAATGGTGATCATTTAGCCACCTCCCGCTCCGGCAGGGCGGTGCGTCCGGCCAGCAGGGCCCCCAGGCCCAGAATGGCCCAGAACAGGAACATCACCCGGTAGTTATAGAAGGAGTAGTCCGTCATGGCCTGCACCAGGAAGCCGCAGATGCTGGACACCGCCGCGATCTGAAACAGGCGGCTGTCCCGCTCCGTCTCTCTGTGCATGGCGGCGCACAGGTGGCGGAAGTAGTGGAACAGGATCATCACGAACACCAGCAGCTCGCAGATGCCGGCGTCGCACACGATCTGGAGGTACAGGTTATGGGAGTGGGGCGCCACGATGGAGTTGTAGCTGTAGGCTGGGTAGACCAGATCGAAGGCCCCCTGCCCCGGGCCGATGCCGCAGAACCAGTACTTCTTCAGCATGGCCAGAACGCCCATCCAGATGTAGACCCGGTAGGAGGTGGAGGCGTCCCCCATGTTGCCGATACTGGTAAAGCGGCTGATCACCGTATCCGGCATGACCAGCACCAGGCCCGCAAGGGCGAGGGGAGCCAGCAGGATGAACCGGGGATCCAGCAGCACGAAGAACACCGCCCCTGCAAACAGCAGGCCCAGCCACGCCCCCCGTGAGAAGGTGAGGATCATGCACACGCACATCAGCCCGCAGCAAGCCAGCCAGACCAGGCGGCTGTCCCAGTGTCTGGCGGTGAGCAGGCAGGCGCCGCCAAAGGGGATGATCAGAATGAAATACTGCCCCAGCATGTTGGGGTTGCCGAAGGTGGAGGGTGCCCGGAAGGTGATGGAGGAGAACATGTCGCTGTCCACCCAGGCCGCCGACTGGTATCCCCAGCCGAAGAGGTACTGGCACACGCCGTACAGGGCCACCAGAGCGCCCACCAGCACCATGGCCCGGATCAGGCCGTCCAGCTGCCGTCTGGAGCGGACGGCGTTCTGCAGGGCCACGGAAAACAGCAGGAAGGCTACGGACAGGGCCCCCACCTTCAAAGAGCTGCGCCGGGCCACCGAGAACCAGGCCGCCGCCAGGTAAACGGTGGCATAAATAAAGATCCACCGGTCCATGGGGGCGTAGTACAGGGTACGCTCCCGATCCCGGACAAAGGCCAGCAGCAGCGAGGCATAGCCCACCGCCGACAGCAGCAGCACCAGGATGGACGCGCCGGAGTCGGAGCCGATCAGGGGAGACAGCACCACCGGAAGTGCGCACCAGAAGAAGGGCAGGCAGAACACGCTGCCCGCAAACAGCTTGTCCAGGTGCAGCTTTTCATACACCCAGGCAAGCCCGTGGTGCACCACGAGAAACAGCTTGTAAAACAGGCTGGTCTCCCCGATCCTCCGCTCCCGCGTGCCGGGATCTAGGAACCACCGGACCACCGCGCTGCCCCGCCACTGGCGCCCAAACCAGCCGCACAGGACGGACAGCCACCGCCAGACCACACTGGCGGAAAGCATGGTTTGTATCTGTTCCATGTCAACCTCGCTTTCCAAGCCGCGCCGCCAGCTGCCGCAGGAGCCTTCCCTCCGGCAGATCTACCAGCGCGGCCGCCGTAAAATACACCGCGCACCCAGCCAGGGCGCACGCCGCCATCAGCAGCAGCTCCCCCGCCTTGCCCGCGGGCAGGTGCAGGCCCAGTCCGCCCCGGACAGCCCACACCGCCGCCGCCATCAGCAGGGTGCACAGCAGCATTTTTCCAAGATCCCGCAGCAGCCCGCCATCCACCACATGCTCCCGCTGCATGGGGATCATCAGCAGCAGGGCGTATACCGTGGAGGAGACGGCGCTGGACAGGGCCAGGCCCACGATACCCAGGGGCTCCACCAGCAGAGCACACAGAAGCAGGTTGGCCCCGATGGAGCAGGCCCCGGCCACCAGGGGGGCCATGCCCTTCTGCCGGGCGAAATAGGCCCGGCTGAGGATGTTCTGCACGGCGTACCCCACCATGCCCAGGGACAGCCAGGTCAGGGCGGAGGAGGTGAGCGCCACCGACTGCCCATCGAACTGGCCGCCGCCGTACAGGAAGGAGATCAGGGGCCGGGACAGCAGCATCAGCCCCGCCGCCATGGGCAGGACGAAAAACAGCGTCCCGTGGAGGGAGGTGCGCAGGGCGTCCTCCAGCTCCCCCTGCCGCTCCCCCGCCGCCATGCGGGACAGCCGGGGGAAGATCACGTTGGTCACCGACAGGATGAAGGTGCCGGCAATGACCAGATAGAGATTGGTGGAGTACTCCAGTACGGACACGCCGCCGCCGCCGTACAGGCGGGAACCGAAACGGGAGTTGATGACCAGGTTGATGGGCTGCACCCAGGTGGACACCATCACCGGACCCATCAGGGCAAAGACCTTTTTCATCCCCTCCGATCTCAGGGACAGGCTGGGATGAAACACGAAGCCCGTCCGCTTCAGAGAGGGCAGCTGGATCGCCGCCTGGAGCAGCCAGCCCAGCAGATAGGCCCCGGCCAGACCGTAGATGCCCAGCTGATCGTCCAGAAGCAGGAAGTAGGCGATGATCGCCCCGTTGGACACCGCCGACATGAGGGCCGGGGCGGTAAAACGGTCCTGCGCCTGAAGCACGCCTACGAACGAGAACGCCGCGCCGGAAAACAGCACCGTGGGGAACAGCACCCGGGTGAGGGATACCGCCAGAGCCGTGGTGGCCGGGTCATCGTAGTCGGCAAAGAGGGCCACCAGAGGGCCTGGGAACAGCATCCCCAGGACACTCAGCCCCCCGGTGAGCAGCACGATCACGGAGATGAACTGCCCGGCAAAGCGCTGGGCCTCCTCCCTGCCCCGCTTCTCCAGATACTCGCTGAACACAGGGATGAAGCAGGCGGCGATGGCGCTGGCGAACACCGCGTCGAAAAACACCCGGGGGATGCGGCTGGCGGTAAAGAAGGCATTAGCCTCCATACCCACGCTGTAGTGGACGGCCAGCAGCCGGTCCCGGTAGAGGCCCAGCATCTTTCCGATGAGGGTGATGGCCATGACCCAGCTGACCGTGCGGGCGGTATGATCCGATTTTTGGGCCAAGGGCGCTCCCTCCTTTCCGGGGCATAGGCCCCCAGTATCAAACTGATTTAGTTTACACCAAAACCTCTCCCTTTTCAACCTTTGCCGCCGGGTGTTCATGGCTTTTTTACATATTTAGTCCCTCTCCTCCCCGCGGCGCCCTCCGTTTCTTAATTTTCTATGAACCGCCGGTATTTTCCATTGTTTCCGCCCTCCGCCCCTGCTATAATAGAGTCCAACTTTCCCTGTCACGCTCTGATCCCGGCCTGCGGGATCCCGTTTTTCTGCAAAGGAGCTTTCATGAAATACAACGTCTCTTCCCTGGGCCGCCGGGCCGCCGCCCTGGCTCTGGCCCTGCTGCTGTCTGTTCCCCCTGTGTTCGCCTCCTCCGCCGGCGAGCCCAAGCTGACCACCCGGCTGGAGCTGGCCCAGGGGCTTACATACGTCAACACCATCTCCCAGCACCCCTCCACCGGGCGCACAGAGAGCTACGCTCTGGAACTGAGCCCTGACAGCGGCATCCAGGCCATCATGCTCCAGTCCTCCGGCACCGTCTATGCCTCCGCCACCGTGGCTGGGGCGGTCAAGCAGGCCCAGCAGCGGGGCTGGCAGGTGCTGGGAGCCATCAACACCGACTATTTCTCCACCGCCACCGGCGTGCCCATGGGCCTGTCCATCGAGGACGGCGTGTATAAGTCCGGGGCCGAGGGCTTTGGCACCATCGCCGTGACAGACAACGGCATGGAATATGTATCCGACCCCCAGATCACCATGACCCTGACCCACCAGGGCACCGGCCAGGTCACGGACATCCCCCACTTCAACAAATGGCGCACCGTGGGCGGGCTGTACCTGCTCAACGGGGACTTCTCCACCGTGTCCACCCGGACGGACGGCTCCGCCGGCTGGATGGTGCGGCTGAAGCTGACCGGCGGGGACGAAGGGAAGAAGCTGACCGTCCGCTCCGACCTGACGCTGGAGGTGACCGAGCTGCTCCGGACGGACCAGTCCGCCACCATCGGGGAGGATGAGTATATCCTCACCGCCCCCAACAGCACCCAGTGGGACGAGCTGTATGATACCTTCCAGGTGGGCGACCGGGTGACCCTGTCCACCCGCTGCGAAAATGGCGCTCTCTCCTCCGCTCAGTGGGCCGGGGGCTGCGGCGACCTGATGATCTGGGACGGCGCCATGACAGACACCGCCTCCTGGCAGCATGTCAGCGAGGGCCGGGCCCCCCGCACCGCCCTGGGCGTAAAGGCCGACGGCACCCTGCTCTGCTATGTGGCCGACGGGCGGCAGTCAGGCTACTCCGGCGGGCTGACCCAAAAGGAACTGGCCCAGGAGCTACTGGATCAGGGCTGCGTCTGGGCGGTGAATCTGGACGGCGGCGGCAGCTCCACCATGAGCGTGCGCATCCCCGGCCAGTCCGCCTCCGCTGTGGTCAACCGCCCCTCTGACGGAAAAGCCCGGGGCTGCGCCACCTTCCTGCTGCTGGTCACCGACGAGCAGGGAGACGGCAAGGACCGCCGTCTGGTGCTGAAGGAGGACGGGCTGACCGTCCTGGCCGGCTCCTCTCTGACTCTTGGGGACGCCGTCGTGTTGGACAGCGCGGGCACCCCTCTGGACACCGCCGTCACCGACCTGATCTTCCGGTCAGAGACCGGCTTGGGCAGCTTTGACGGAGGGGTATACACCGCCGGGGATAAGGCGGGCACTGAGACGGTGGTGCTGTCCAGCAAGTCTCTGGCCCTTCAGGGCACCGCCCAGATCCATGTGGTGGACAGCCTGTCCGCCCTGTCCATCACGGAGCAGGACGGAGGAAAGGCCATCACCGGGCTGACCCTGCCCGTGGGCAGCTCCGTGCAGCTGTCCGCCGCCGGCACCTACTGGTCCCGCTCCGCCCTGCGGGGCGGCTCCGGCGTGACCTGGTCGGTGGAGGGCAACCCCGGCACCATCACTGCCGACGGGGTGTTCACCGCCAGTACCGGGGGGGGCAGCGGCTCTGTCGCCGTCTCTGCCGGCGGGATGACCTGCACCAACCCCGTCACCCTGAAGAACATCCACACCGATGTAGATGAGAGCCACTGGGCCTATACCGCCGTGGAGTACTGCTATGAAAAGGGCATCGTGGGCGGCGTGACCCCCACTCTGTTCGGCCGGGATGAGCCCATCCGCCGGGGGGACTTCCTGCTGATGCTGTACGCCGCCCTGGGCCGTCCCGCCGCCGCGGGGGGCTGCACCTTCACCGATGTGAAGGAGACGGATTACTACTACAAGGCCCTGTCCTGGGGACAGGCCAGCGGCCTGGCCTCCGGCACCGGGGATGGCGCCTACTCCCCCGCCGCCAACATCACCCGGGAGCAGGCCTTTACCATCCTGCGCCGGGCCCTGCCCCTGCTGGGCATCGAGTGTGAGGACGCCGATCCCGGTATTCTGAACTACTACAGCGACTACTCCTCCATCGCCGCCTACGCCCTGACCCCCACCGCCACTCTGGTATCTCAGGGGATCGTCAGCGGCAAGGGGGACGGCATCGACCCCGCCGGAAAGCTGACCCGGGCGGAGATGGCCGCGCTGCTGTATAAGCTGCTGCACTACACCCCGCCGGAGACCCCGGTGATCCCCGGCCCCGCGGAGCCGGAGCCGGAACCCGGGCAGCCCGATCTGCCGGAGGATCTGTCCGTCTCCCTGAATATCAGCGATGTGACCCTGCGCTCCGGCGAGACGGTGCAGCTCACCGCCGCCCTGTCCCCCGCGGAGTTTGAGGGGACGGTCACTTGGACGGTGAGCGACCCCTCTGCCCTCACCGTCACGGTGGACGGCGCGGTGACCAACATCTTCGCCGGGGTGGGCAACCCCACCGCCACGGTGACTGCCAGCTGCGGCTCCGCCTCCGCCAGCTGTCTGGTGCGGTGCCAGCCCGCCCGGCTCACCGGCAGCGTGACCAACGCGGAGCTGGGTCTGAACGTGCGCTCCGGTCCCGGCACCTCCAGTGCCGTCATCGGCTCGCTGAAAAACGGCGCCCGGGTGGTGGTTCTGGACGAGGGGACCGGGGGCTGGTATCAGATCCTGTTCGTCCACAACGGTCAGGCCGCCATCGGCTATGTATCTGCGGACTACCTGACCCTGAACCAATGAGCAAAAGACGATCCACCCGCACAGCGGGTGGATCGTCTTTATGCCCCTATCAGCAGCAGGATAAACCCGTAGATCACGCTGGCGCTGATGCCGAATACCAGCACCGGCCCGGCCACGGTGAACAGCTTGGCGCTGACACCAGTGACGTAGCCCTCCTGCTTGAACTCCAGCGCCGGGGACACCATGGCGTTGGCAAAGCCGGTGATGGGCACCAGAGTGCCCGCCCCCGCCCGCTTGGCCAGCTGGTCGAACCATCCCAGTCCTGTGAGCAGGGCCGCCGCGGCGATCAGTGTGACGGACACCGCTGTGCCCGCCGCGTCCTTGTCCAGCCCCCAGCTCTGATACAGCCCCAGCAGGGCCTGTCCCACTGTGCAGATGCCTCCGCCTACGCAGAAGGCCCACAGCAGATCTTTCCAGATGGGCGAGGGCTGGGCCATGCTGTCCACCAGTCTGCTGTAGTCCTCGTTGGAAATGTCCATTTCCTTTCCCCCTTTTGTCTTAGGGTGTCCCGAAACGATGGTCTCATACAGTATTTTTTAAGGCTGTGGAAAAACCGGAAAAACCGCTTTTTCCACAGCCTCTGTCCCGCCCTTTACAAAGCGGGTCTTTTGCATCATATCAGACCTGGATCAGCCGCCGAAGATCTCCACTACGATCCCGTCGGCCACCTGCCGCACCCGGTCAAAGTCGATATAGGGGTGGTACAGGTCCTCCATCTCGTCGTGCCGGGCCTTGGTGCGGGCCAGGTACAGGATGCCCTCGTCCGTCAGGGCGTCCGCCGTCTTTTTGGCAAAACGCACCCGCGCCCTGCCCTCCCGCAGCAGCTGGGGCTCCACGGCCCCCTCCACCCGGATACGGCGGTAAGGCTTGCCCTTAAAGGGCAGGGCCGGGGTGGTGGAGATGAACCCCAGGCCCAGTTCCGGCACGATCAGATGGGCCAGCCGCTCCGGTGCCATGGGGTCGGGGCAGGCCACCACATCGTAGCCCGCCTGAACGGTCCCCTCCAGCAGGGGCAGCAGCAGGCTGTGGGCCAGACCGTACCGGTCGGACAGCTCATAAATACGGCTGCACTGGGCCTCCGCCGTGCCGTAAAAGCGCATGCGGCCCCGGTGGGTCACCGCCCCCAGGAACCGTTTGGTCGCCCTTCCGGGGGCGGCGCCCCGGCGGCGGTGGACCTCCCGGGAGAGGATCCCCCCCGCCCGGCGCTGCAGCCGCCCCTCCATCTCCGGCGTGGTCAGCATGCTGCGCAGCTCCTCCTGCACTTTTCCGGCCGCCGCCAGACAGCGGTAGGCGCTCCCGTACCCCGCCTTATAGGCTCCGGTCACGCTGATGATGGCCCCGCGCACATCGTCCAGCCCCTCCCGGCGGTAGCATGTGCCCAGGTCTACATACTGCTCCACCACGCCGGGGTAGCGGGGCTCGATCACATGGGCAGTGTCTCTTTAGGACACCTTTTTGCGGCAGGTGGTGGACGGCACAAGGCCGTGGTCATGATACCTAAACTTTAGAATTTCCATGTGATT
>CAKUHX010000017.1 GCA_934659475.1 uncultured Oscillospiraceae bacterium | reverse complement strand
TGGTCACATTGAAGATACTGGTCAGGGTGTTCAGGCAGGGCATCAGCATAAAGCCGAAGAAGAAATAGGCGAAGGCCGCGATGCCGATCGCCCGCACCACAAAGGCCGCGTCCAGGCGGCGGCGGTTCAGGGCGGTGTCCATTACTGCACCTCCTCCGCCGGGGCGTCATAGGCCATGATGTCGGCGGGGTCGAGGATCACCGTGACCTGTTGGCCGGGATCGTAGATGTTCACGCCGTCGTTCTTCTCGATCACCTTCAGGGTCTGGGAGCCCACATGGATGTAGTACTTGATGTAAAGGCCGTAGTACTCACAGCTCTCCACCGTGCCCTCCAGAGCCAGCTCCCCCTCGCGGGGGGCAACATTCACATGCAGCCGCTCCAGACGGATGTAGTTGTGCTTTTTTTCGTCCACGGCGGCCCCGGCCCCCTTCAGGACAGCCACTGTCTCGTCGTTCAGGCGGTCGATGTCGCCGATGAAGTTGCACACGAACTCGGTGGCGGAGTGGTTATACACCTCGTTGGGGGTGCCGATCTGCTCGATGAAGCCCTTGTTGAATACGGCGATGCGGTCGGACAGGGTGAGGGCCTCCTCCTGGTCGTGGGTGACGTAAATGGTGGTGATGCCGAAGTCCTTCTGCATCTTTTTCAGTTCGTTGCGCAGCTGCACCCGCAGTTTGGCGTCCAGGTTGGACAGGGGCTCGTCCATACAGATGATGGCCGGGCCGGTGACCAGGGCCCGGGCGATGGCCACCCGCTGCTGCTGGCCGCCGGACAGCTGGGACACGGCCTTGGCCAGCTGCTCATCAGACAGATCCACCTTTTTAGCGATCTGGCGCACCTTCTGGTCGATCTCCGCCTTTTTGACCTTCTTGACCTTCAGGCCGAAGGCGATGTTGTCGTACACCGTCATGGTGGGGAACAGGGCGTAGCTCTGAAAGACGATGCCGATGTTGCGGTCCTCGATGGGCACGCGGGTGATGTCCCGCCCCTTTACTACCACGGTGCCCTCCGCCGGCTCGATAAAGCCGGTGATGGTGCGCAGAGTGGTGGTCTTTCCGCAGCCGGAGGGGCCCAGGAAGGTAAAGAACTCCCCCTCCTTCACGTGGACGTCGATGCCGTGCAGGGCAGTAAAGTCACCGAACTTTACAACGATATTATTCAGGCGGATCATGATTTCCTCTCCTTCTTTTCAATATCCGGTTTGTTTTCGTATCTCCGCCCTTAAAACGGAGATACGAAAGCAAACCGGTCCTTTCGCTTAAAAGGATCGGGCGAGCCGGGAGACCGGCTCGCCCGAGATGTACCGTCTGCCCCCGCTGAGCCTTTTCGCGGGGTGCGCAGCGGCTTGGTCTTACTTGGCGGCCTGGGTCAGGGTGGCCCAGTCCAGAGCGTCCCAGTCGGGCTCCGCCACGGCGGCGGAGGCGTCGGCCCAGTAGAAGCCCAGGTTGGTCATGATGTTGGTCCACTCGCTGGAGTGGGCGGCCACATACTCGGCGTAGGTCATGTCGGTGCCCTCTACCTTGGACAGGGCGAAGTTCTTCAGGGTGTAGATGGCGGGGATGCCGTCGGGGTACAGGATGTTGGCGGCGGCGGTGTTGCAGGGATAGGAGTCGAACTCCTCGCCCCACGCGGCCTGGGTGTCGGCGGAGCCGAACCACTCGGCAAAGGCCTTCACGGCCTCGGTCTCCTCGTCGGAGCGGCCGGCCTTATCCAGGATGCCGATGTACTCGGCGATGTAATAGGTGCCGTCATCGATGTCCACCAGGGCCCAGTTCTCGGGCTCCATGGCGCCCTTCAGGGGGTGCTCGGAGCTCTCGGCAGCGGCGTCGATCTTGCCGTACAGAGAGGAGGAGTAGAAGGTGGACACAGCCACGTCGCCCTTGTTCAGGGGGTCGAAGCCGTACTTATAGGTGTCGTCAGAGGAGTACTTGCCGTCGGCGCAGTACTTCCACAGGGCCTTCCAGCCGTCGGTGGAGATGCCGCCGGCGGGGGAGGCGGGATCCACAAAGGCGTACAGCATAGCGGAGTTGATGTTGGCGTTGGTGGTGCCGCCCACCTTGTTCTGGCGGTACCAGGAGTAGCCGCAGTCCACGATGTCAGCCCAGTGCTGGAAGTGCAGCTCCTGGCCATTGGTGCCCAGCTCATCGTTGCGGTACAGCATCAGCACGTTCTGGATGACCAGGCCATAGGCGGCGCCGGGATAGGCGTACTCGCCCACCTCGTCAGCCCAGGTGGGGGTCCAGTCCACCAGCTTCAGGTTCTCGTACTCGCCGTTGACGATCTGGCTCCAGCGGGTCTCGTTCAGGCCGAAGATGATGTCGCCGTCCTTGTTTTCGTTGGCGGCCTGGATGGCGGCGGTGTCGCCGGAGATGACGGAGTTATCGTCGATGCTGATGGTAAAGCCGGCGTCCTTGGCCTCCTGGATCAGCCAGGTGGCGCGCTCGGTGGAGTTGGAGTTGGAGTAGATGCGGATGGTGTAGCCGGAGTAGTCCTTCTCGGTCTGGCTGGCAGAGCCGGAGGAGGCGCCGCCGGAGGTGCTGGGCTCATCCTTCTTGCCGCAGGCGGCAAGGCTCAGGACCATGGCGCAGGCGAGCACAAGGGCAAAGAGCTTCCTTTTCATGTTCATTCTCCTTAAAAAGTCAGATTTACGGCCGGATATACCGGCTCATGATCCTATTATACCGGGCGGCGGCCGCGGACGGAACGGGACAACACTGCGATTATCCCGAAAATCCTGTGAAAAACCACCGGCGCGTACAAAGATGCCCGGCGGTTTTTGTGCAGTATTTCAGCCTTTCCGGTCCTGATATTCCGTGGGGGACAGGCCGGTAAATTTTTTGAAGGTGGAGCCGAAATAGGTCACGTCCCGGTAGCCCACCTTCTCCGCCACCTCATACACCTTGTGCTCTCCGCCGCTGAGCAGGCGGCAGGCCATGCAGATGCGATACTGGGTCAGGTAGTTCAGCACGGTATAGCCCGTCTCCTTCTTGAACACATGGCTCAGGTGCCCCTCGGTGATGCCGATGGAGCGGGCGATGGTGGTGATGTTGATGTCGGTGTCGCCGTAGTGCCCGGCCACATATTCCAGGGTGCGCTGCACATATTTGCTCTTGTCCCCGCCGGGCAGCTGGGGCAGCTGCGCCCCAGGGGCCTCCGTCCGGCCGTCCTGGCTCTGGCGCACCCGGAGGATGGCGGCCACCAGCTCCTGGTCCCGGAAGGGCTTGAGCAGATAGTCCGCCGCCCCGAAGCGCAGGGCGGACCGGGCGTAGTCGAACTCGTTATATGCGGTCAGCACGATCACATGGGCGGTACAGCCCTCCTCCCGCAGGCGCTGCATCATCTCGATGCCGTCCATCCGGGGCATACGCACGTCGGTGATGATCAGCTCGGGGGCGTACTGCCGGGCGGCGGCCAGTCCCTCCTCGCCATTGGCGGCCTCTCCCACCACAGTGCAGCCCAGGCTGTTCCAGTCCACCCCCAGGCGGATGCCTTGGCGGACCACCTCTTCGTCGTCAACGATCAGTACCTTCAGCATATTCTTCCCCCCTCTGTATGGGCAGACGCAGGCAGACCAGGCTGCCCTGCTCCGTCACCCGGGCCGTCAGTCCGTACTGCTCTCCATAGGACAGACGCACGATGCGGTCTACATTGTTCAGCCCCAGGTGGCCCCCGGGGATGACCTGGTGGCTGTTCAGCCGGCGCAGTACCTCCTCCGGGATGCCGCCGCCGTTGTCAGACACCATCAGCAGCAGATCCTCCCCCTGCTGCTCCGCCCACAGCTTGATAAACCCCTCGTCGCTGTCGGCCACCCCGTGGATGATGGCGTTTTCCACCAGGGGCTGCAGCACCAGCTTTGGGATCAGGCAGTGCTGGAACCGCTCGTCCACGTCGATCTCGCACACGAACCGGTCGCCGAAGCGGATCTCCTGGATGTCCAAGTAGCGCTGGATCAGCTCCAGCTCGTCCTCCAGGGTGATGTGCTCGCTGCCGGAGATCCCCGCCCGCAGCAGGGCGGCCAGATCGGTGGCCAGGGTGGCGATCTGTGCCACCCCGTGGGTCACCCCCAGCCACTTCATGCAGTCCAGGGTGTTGTATAAAAAGTGGGGATTCAGCTGGGACTGGAGCATGCGCAGGCGGGTCTCGTTCAGCTCCCGCTCCCGCTGTACGCTGCGCGCCAGGTTCTGCTGATACTCTTGGGTCATGCGGTCGAAGCTGGCGGCCAGGCGGCCCATCTCGTCCTGCCGCGCGCTGCGGATGCGCACGTCGTAGTCCCCCTTCTCCACCCGGCCCATGGCCGCGTCCAACTCGCCCACCGGCTCGGACAGGTGGCGGCTGAGCCACCAGGCGCACACCAGACACAGGCCCAGACACAGCAGCCCCATCACTCCGGCCACAAAGTAGATGGAACGGACCACCTGGGCGGTATAGGTCTTGGGCTGCTGCAGGATCAGGAACAGCCCCGTCTGTGCGCCGGAGGACACATAGTAGCCGCAGTCCTCCTCGCCCCCGGTCAGGGGCTGGCCGGACAGCAGCTGGGCGCGCAGGGAGGACAGGGTGTCCTGGGCGTGGGCCGACTGGGTGCAGTACACCATGCGCCAGGTGGGGTCCACCAGCAGCACGTCGTCCGAGGGCCGCAGGCCCGGGGCGAACAGCTGATCAAAATTTCCGCCGGCCATGCGGAACACCACATAGCCCAGCACTTCCCCCTCCCGGGTGGTGATGGTGCGCGCCCCGGTCAGGCCGCCGCCCTCCGCCCGCAGGACGGTGCCCGTCTCCTGCCGGGCGGCCCGCAGCACCCCCCAGTCCCCGCTGCGGTCGGCGGGAAAGGCGGAGGCGGTAGTATAAAGGCATTTCCCCGCCCCGTCGTAGATCTCAAAGTCGGCGTAGTCCCGCAGGGCCACCGTGTCCCGGTACAGCAGCTGATACAGGATGCGGGAGTCATCTCCGCCCCGGCGCAGGGCCGAGCGGGTCACGGTGCTGCCCGCCAGCTGGTCTGCTGCGGCGGTGCACTGCTCCAGCAGCCCGTCCAGCCGCCCCTCCAGCTGGGCCATCTCCTGCCGGGCCTCCGCGGCAAGATCCCGCTCGCTGCGGGCGATCATCACCTGAGTCATCAGTACGTCGCACAGCAGCAGGGGCACCAGCGCCGCCAGCAGCACCGTCAGAAAGATGCGGTTGCGGAAGGACCGCCTTACCCAATTTCGGATCATGGCGTCCCCTCCCCGGTCAGCTCCCGCCAGCGCTCCAGCAGCTGCTGCCGCCCGGTGTCTGCCCGCTCCAGATCGTAGTCCAGGGCGGGGGCCGCCGGCAGGCCGTCCTCCGCCAGATCGGCCCGCACGCTGCGCCGGAAGAAGTTGGTGATCAGCCGCTGCTGGGTCTCCCGCTCCAGCAGGAAATCGATGAATCGCTCCGCGTTGTCCGGGTGGGCGCAGCCGGCGACCACCGCCGCCCCGTCGGGCAGCACGCAGGTGCCCTCTCTGGGATACACCACCGCCAGGTCCAGCCCGTCGGCCACCGCCTTGCGGGCGGTCTCCTCCAAAGTGACGCCGATGTAGCAGCTGCCGTTCGCCACGGCGGTGATCACATCGCTGGAGTCGGACAGTACCTGCCCGTCCAGGTTGCGCACAAAGGCGGCCAGCACCTTGTCCTCCCCGCCGCCCAGGGCCTGGAGCAGGGTACACAGGGCGGTGTAGGCCGAACCGGAGCTGCCCGGGTCGGCAAAGGCGATCCGCCCACGCCACCCCCGGTCCAGCAGGCACTCCCAGCTGTCCGGCGGATTCTGCCGCACCAGCTTGGTGTTGTAGATCAGCACCGTGGTCAGCACGGAGAAGGGGGTCCACTGCCCCTGCCCCAAGTCGTGCTCCGGGGCGATGCAGGCGGCGTTGGGGCTGGTATAGGGGGCAAAGCAGCCGCTGTAGGCGTCCAGACTGTCGGCGCCGCCGCCAAAGATCAGGTCGGCGCTGCTCTCCCCCGCCGCGATGCCCTCCAGCAGGGTGGTGGTCCCCCCGGTCTCCACCTGCACCCAGATGCCGGTGCGCTGCTCGAACTCTTCGATCAGGGGGGCGTAAACGCTCTCCTTGTGGGGGGTGCAGATCACCAGACGCGCCTCCTCCTCTGGGGCCAGCCCGGTCACGTCCTGGGTCCCGGCGCGGGCGCAGCCGGCCAGCAGGGCCAGGGCCAGCAGCAGCGGCGCCAAGCGTTTCATGGTCATCCCCCTCTCATTCTGTCGGTATCTTCCCCTATTTTACCGATCTTGCGGGGCCAATGCAACCGATTTGTTCTGGACGGCGGGAAAAGATCGTGCTTTAATAAAGCGGAAGTGAGCGTTATGGGAGGGTCCTGCATGGATGCAATGGAGTGTTATCGCCGCTGGATGGATCAGGCGGCGGATGAGGAACTGCACCGGGAGCTGGCGGCCCTGGACCCCGTCCGGGACAAGGAAGAGATCTGCGACCGGTTTTACAGGGATCTGGAGTTCGGCACCGGCGGCCTGCGGGGGGTACTGGGGGCCGGACCCAACCGCATGAACCTTTACGTAGTGCGCCGGGCCACCCAGGGTTTGGCGGACTATATGGTGGCCGCAGGGCTGCCCCGCCGGGCGGCCATCGCCTATGACAGCCGCCGCAATTCCCCCCGGTTTGCCCGCGAAGCCGCCCGGGTGCTGGCTGCCAACGGCTTTCAGGTCTGGCTGTATCCCCGGCTTCAACCGACCCCCGCCCTGAGCTGGGCGGTGCGGTATTACCGCTGCGGCGCGGGGATCTGCGTCACCGCCAGCCACAACCCGGCGGCCTACAACGGCTATAAGGTCTATGGTCCCGACGGCTGCCAGATCACTCTGGACGCCGCCCGGGCGGTGCTGGCCCGGATCGAGGCCACGGATATGTTCACCGGCCCCCGGCTGTGCGCCTTTCCGGAGGCGTTGGAGCGGGGCGCCATCCGTATGATCGGCGAGGACTGTCTGGAGGGTTTTCTGGACGTGGTGCGGCAGCGCAGCCTGTGGGACGGGGACAAGTCCGCCCTGAAGGTGGTATACACCCCCCTGAACGGCACGGGACGGGAGTGCGTCACCAAGATCTTGCAGCGCATCGGGGTCACGGATGTCACGGTGGTGCCGGAGCAGGAGCGGCCCGACGGGGACTTTCCCACCTGCCCCAAGCCCAACCCGGAGGAGCGCTCCGCCCTGGAGCGGGGGCTGGAGCTGAGCCGCGCGCTGGGGGCCGATCTGCTCATTGGCACCGACCCGGACTGCGACGGCAACGAGATGGGAGTGCTCCTGCTGGACTACATCTGCCGCCGGCGGCTGGAGCGGGGGGACATGCCCCGGGATCCCGTGGCGGTGACCACGATCGTCTCCACCCACATGGCCGACGCTGTGGCCGCCCACTACGGGGTGGAGCTGCGCCGCACCCTGACGGGCTTTAAGTTCATCGGCGAACAGATCGGCCTGCTGGAGCAGGCGGGCCGGGCGGAGCGCTTCATCTTCGGCTTTGAGGAGAGCTACGGCTACCTCTCCGGCAGCCATGTGCGGGACAAGGACGGGGTGAACGCCGCCATGCTGTGCTGCGAGATGGCGGCCTGGTACCGCAGTCAGGGGCTGACCCTGGGGCAGGCCATGGACCGGCTGTACGGCCGGTTCGGCTGCTATGAAAACCGTCTGCAGAGCGTGGCCCTGCCTGGGGCCGACGGCATGGAGCGCATGGGCCGCATCATGGCTGGCCTGCGGGCCGCGCCCCCAAAGCAACTGGGGGGCGAGACAGTGGAGCAGATCACCGACTACCGGCAGGGGGCGGAGGGCCTGCCCCCCAGCGATGTGCTGGCCCTCTCCACCGCCCGCGGGCGGGTGATCGTTCGCCCCAGCGGGACGGAGCCCAAGCTGAAGCTGTACTTCTCCGCCCGGGGCGGCTGCATGGACGATGCCCGGCAGCTCTGCGCCGCACTGCAGGGGGATATGGCGGCATATGTGAAATAAAACCAGCCCCAGTGCTTTACGCACCGGGGCTGTTTTATTTTTGACCATCATCTGAGAGGACTGACGCCCTGTTCAAGGGGGCTAAATGAGGGACAGAAAAGACGGCGTCTGAGGCTCATGCCCAGGCACAGCCCCTATCGCTTTTGTGCCAGCCGGGCGGGCAGGGCGAAGCGGAAAACGATAGCGCTGCCGCATAGGAGAGTGGCCGCGCCGACCAGCAGCAGCACGGTCACGCCGAAATAGTCCAGGATCACGCCGCCGATCAGCAGGGACAGCAGAGAGCCCAGGGTGGCGGCGGCGTGGATATACGCCTGGCCGCTGATCAGGTCCCGGTGGGGGATCGCCACGTCGGTATAGCACACGCTGCCCACCAGATACAGGGCGTAGCCCGTCTGGAACAGCTGGGCGAACAGGAACGAGGGCATCCCTCCGGCCAGAAGGACCGTCACCGCCTTTATGGACATCACCACGGCGGACAGCTTGAGCCACTGGTCGCTGCGCAGTTTGTGAGAGAAGCGGCTGAACAGGAATAGGACCGGGACCTCCATACAAGCCGCGATGGCCACGGCCAGCCCCATGCTGCGCTGATCCCCGCCCTTGGCGCACACCACCTGATACCAGAAGTTGGTGGTGGAGGTCTGCCCCATGATCAGCAGGGTGCAGCCCAGCAGCACCATCGTGTATCGGGGATAGGTGGTCAAAAAGGTCATATCCAGCTTGCGGGAGGGGGCGGGCTCATCTTGGGGAGCAGGAGTATCGGAGGAGTCCACGGGGACGCTGCGCCCCGTCTCGAAAAAGAACCAGAAGATGCTGGCGACCGTTATGACGGACAGCACCGTGCCGATCCGGAAGATAGCATCGGTGCCGGAGACCAGCAGCCGCTGTCCCACCAGGGCACTGCTGGCGGCATAGCCCAGAGAGCCAGCCCCCCGGCCGATGCCGAAATCCACAGGGACGCCTCTGCGCAGCTCGTATACCGAGGCGGCGTCCAGAAAGGTGGGGAAAAGGTTGAGCAATACACAGGCCGACAGAAAGACTGCAACAGCGGGCAGGCGGCCGATGGGCAGAAGTAGCGCCAGTTCCTCCGCCAGCAAAATGCCCGCCGCGGCCAGAAGGAATCGCCGCAGACCACTGCGGCCCCGGCGGTTCAGCAGCGCCCCGAACAGGATCTGCCCCAAAAAGCTGGCTCCGCAGGCCAGGGCCAGGACGGCGCCGATGGCGGAATTGCTCAGTCCGTGGGACAGCAGGAACACGCTGTTGTAGCAGTACAGACAGGCGTTGACCCCGAGGGCGGACGCCTGCATCAGACAGTAGGCCCCTGTGACTCTTGACATAGGGCGGTACCTCCCGTTTCAGACAGAAATGTTCTGAAAATGGCTGCCATGGGGGGCTCGGCAGCTGCTCCAGTGGGTATGCGGGCCGGCGTCTTCTGTGTTTTGTTATACCGAGATCTTGCTGATCTCCGGCCAGGTGGTGAGGAAGGACACGGCCTCCTCATGGGTGATAGGGGTGCGCACGCGCACGGACAGTTCCAGGCGGATGCGGCTCTCGTTCCGGGTGATGCAGCTCTCGGCCACCTGGCCGCCGTGGTCGTTCAGCATGCGGTTGAAGGCGTCCAGCAGCTCCTGCCGGTTCTCCATCTCCACGGTGATCTCCTGGGAGGTGAGGACATCGCTGCCCACGGGGAAGCGGTGCAGCAGCTCCTGTGCGATGACAAGGACCACAGTTTCAAACAGACCCACCCAGTACATGCCGGCGCCGATGGCCATGCCCATGGAGGCGGTGCCCCACATGCCGGCGGCGGTGGTCAGGCCGCGGATGGATACGCCGTTTTTGAAGATGACGCCTGCCCCGAGGAAGGAGATGCCGCTGACCACCTGGGCGGCGATACGGGCAGAGTCGGCTCCGCGGGAGCCCACTGTGAGGGCCATATCCACAAAGGCGTATTTGGACAGGATCATGAACACCGCGGCGGTGCAGCTGATGATACAGTGGGTGCGCACACCGGCCTCCTTCTGCCGGCGGGTGCGCTCCAATCCGATCAGAGCGCCCAGACAGGCCGAGATCAGAATGCGGATCAGAAACTCCAGATTATCCCAAACCGTTAGAGAGATTTCCGGCAGATAGGGGGTCAAACCGTTCAGCATGGGGGGCACTTCCTTTCCATATGTGTCCGCACTGCGGGGGGGCAAAGCGCGGGGGAAACGACCCGATGGGAACTGATCGCTGCTGGTGCAAACGGAGGTCAGATGGGCTCGGCGGCCGTGCCGCAGAGCAGGCTGCCCTCCCGTCCGGTGATAGATACGGTGCGCAGCACATTGTGCAGGGGGACGGGAGCGATCACGGCCACCTCGGTGTACTGGGGGGTGTGGCCCACCCAGCGGCCGTCCCGCTCCTCCTCAAACAGGACAGGGACCTGCTGCCCGATCCACTGCTCCAGATAGCGGCGCTCCATCTCCGCCGCCACGGCGGCGGCCCGGTGGGCCCGGTCCTCCTTCACAGCGTTGGGCTGCTGTCCGGGCAGCTTGTCCGCCGGAGTGCCGGGCCGCCGGGAGTAGGGGAAGATGTGCATGGCCGCGAACCGGCACTTTTGGATAAAGGACAGCGTCTGCTGGAATTCCTCCTCCGTCTCCCCGGGAAAACCCACGATGAGGTCGGTGGTGATGGCCGGGGTCGAAAAGTGTTCATTTAGTAATTTTACGCTCTCATAATACCGAGCGGAGTCGTATTTTCGGTTCATCCGCTGCAGGACCGTGTCGCAGCCCGACTGCATAGACAGATGGAAGTGGGGGCACAGCTGGGACAGCCGGGCGGCCCGGCGGCAGAAGTCCTCCGTGATGGTCCGGGGCTCCAGCGAGCCGAGACGCAGACGCACCTCTGCTGGCAGGACGGCGCACAGCCCCTCCAGCAGGTCGATCAGCTCCGGATGTCCGGGCAGATCCTGCCCCCAGGAGGAGATCTCGATGCCGGTGAGCACGATCTCGTGATAGCCCTGCTCCGCCAGCTGCCGGGCCTGCTCCGCCGCCCGCTCCAGGGGCAGGGAACGTACCCGGCCCCGGGCGTAGGGGATGATGCAGTAGGAGCAGAAGTTGACGCAGCCGTCCTCGATCTTCAGCATGGCCCGGGTGCGGCCCTCCAGGCCGCCGGCGGGCAGCTGCTCAAAGTCCAGGCGGCGGAAGGCGTCGTCCAGGGCGGTGATGGGCTGCCGCTCCCGTGCGGTGCGCTCCACCAGCGCTACAAAGCCCGTGCGGTCGCCGGTGCCGCCGATCAGGTCCACCCCCAGCTTCTCCACGTCGCCGGGATGGGTCTGGGGATAGCAGCCGCACACGGCGATCACCGCGTCCGGCGCGGTCTTCCGGGCCCGGCGGATGATCTGCCGGGACTTTTTGTCGCTGACGGCGGTGACGGTGCAGGTGTTGATGAGATAGGCGTCCGCCGCCCCCTCGAAGGGGACCAGCTGGTGGCCCCGGGCGGTGAACAGCTGCTCCAGGGCCTGGGTCTCATATTGGTTCACCTTGCAGCCCAGAGTATAGAAGGCGATCCTCATTTTTTGAAGCTGGGGACCACGGCAAAGAAGGTCAGCTCTCCGTCACTGTCGTTGATCACGCAGTGGTGCTTCCCCTCGGGGCAGTAGTGGCAGGTGCCGGGGGTCAGCGTCTCATACCCGCCCTCATACATGGCCTTGCCGGTGCCGGACAGGACATATACGATCTCGCAGTCCCCCTCATGGGCGTGGGCGCCCACCTGGGCGCCGGGGGCCAGAGTCAGCAGCATGATCTTGGCCCTGCCGTCGTCAAAGGCGCGCATGGACAGCACTCCGCTGCCACCCCGGAAGCCCTCTACCTTTTTTTCCTCCATATGTTCAAAATCGATGATCATGATCGTTTCTCCTCCTGTGTTTTATTTTCGTCCTCCGTCTCGTCTCGCAGGTCGGC
This sequence comes from uncultured Oscillospiraceae bacterium, assembly GCA_934659475.1. Classification (GTDB taxonomy): domain Bacteria; phylum Bacillota; class Clostridia; order Oscillospirales; family Oscillospiraceae; genus Lawsonibacter. The sequence continues at coordinate 4,384 of CAKUHX010000017.1, read as the reverse complement.
CAGGGTCAGCTCCATCAGCTGCTCCTTGGTGGGCGCCTCTAGGGCGGCCACCCGGTCGGCCTGCCGGGCCACGGCCTTTTCAAAGAGATTGCGCACCTCCCGGGCATTGCCGAAGTTCTCGTCCCGGTTTTCAAACAGGTCGTTGAAGTCCTCGGCGGCCCATTTCTCCGCGTCCTCCGCCAGAGCGTAGCCGTTGCGTTTGCACTGGGAGCGGAAGATCTCCATCAGCTGCGCCCCGGTGTAGTCCTCGAAGAAGAAGTACTTGTTGAACCGGGACTCCAGACCGGGGTTGGAGTGGATGAACTTCTCCATCAGGCCGGTGTAGCCCGCCACGATGACGATCAGGTCATCCCGGTGGTCCTCCATGTTTTTCAGCAGGATCTCGATGGCCTCGTGGCCGAAGTCGTTGCCATTCTCCTGGTTGACCAGGGAGTAGGCCTCGTCGATGAACAGCACGCCGCCCAGGGCTTTCTGCACCACTTCCTGAGTCTTGATGGCGGTCTGGCCCACAAAGCCGGCCACCAGGCCGGAGCGGTCCACCTCCACCAGCTGGCCCTTGCTGAGCACGCCGATGGCGTAATAGATCTTGGCCAACAGCCGGGCCACGGTGGTCTTGCCGGTGCCCGGGTTGCCCATGAACACCAGGTGCAGGGACATGGGGGCCACGGGCAGGCCCTGTTCCTGCCGCAGTTTGCGCACCTTCACCAGGTTGATCAGGCTCTTCACGTCCTTCTTCACCTGGTCCAGGCCGCACAGGCCGTCCAGCTCCGCCAGCACGTCCTCTAGCTTGGGGGGCGGCTCCGGCGCGGGCTCCTCCTCCGCCTTTTTCTCCTGGGTCCTGGCGGTGGGCTTCTGGGCAGCGGGGCCGCCGGGCGTTCTGGTGATGAACTCGTCCGCCCGCAGGGCGGGGCGGTCGCCCTTCAACCCGTCCTTGTCGCACAGGGCGGCCAGGGTGTCGGCACAGGCGTTGATAAAGCCGGCCTCGCTCTCGCTGACCACGCCGTCCACCGCCGCGAACAGCAGAAGTATCAGGGTCAGTGAGTCAGCAAAGCGGCGGGCCAGAACGGTGCCGTGCTGGCGGTCGTACTGGCGCAGGCGGTCGAAGAACGCCGGGGGCTGGAACAGGTCGTAGTTGGCCACGCCGGTGGCCACCTCCCAATACAGGGCGGCGGGGGAGGGGGAGCCGGCGGTGTAGATGGCATTGTAGTACTCCACGTGCTCGGGCTGGATGCCGCTGGCACTGTCCGCCTGCCACACCCCCAGGGCGCAGCGGCGCATATATTCGTCCATTCCGCGGCTGACGGCCATGCGCAGGGTGGGGTCCGGGATCAGCCTGCGATAGGCGGTCACGGCCTCGCTGTACTGTTTATGTACCTCGCCGGCGGGCATGATGGTCTTCAAAGGGCGGCAGCTCCTTTCTGTCAACAGAAGGGTTGATAGAACCTTTATTTTAGCTATTATAAAAGGGTTTTGTGGAATGGTCAAGGAAAAGGACGTGGAGGAACGAGGAAATTTGTAAACATTTTTCCTGGTCGGGATTTTTCATTGACGGTGGGGCGTTTTCAAGCTACAATACAAGGTGACGCCGTCGGCAGATCTCGACACAGTTTGACAGTCTGTACCGGCCGCCGTCTGCTTCAAATCCAATGTCTCCGCCCCTGTGGGGCGGGACGGTCTGATACAAGGTGGTGCATGTTCCTATGGCTGATCTTTCCAATCGCTCCCGCCGCAGCTCCGGCCCGGACCGCCGCAGCGACCTGATCCGCTGCGACAACTGCGGGGAGTATTATTCCGTCACCTATAAGCGCTGTCCCTTCTGCGACGAGCGCCCGGAGCGCCCCGGCCAGCCCGGCGGCCGCCGGGTGGCCACCAACAAGCGGGGGGGCGGCTACGGCGGGGCGGTGAACCCCGTTCAGATCGCCCTGCTGATCCTGTCCTTTGTCCTGGTGGTGGCTGCGGCCTTTATCGTCATCAAGGCGGTGGCCCCCCTGTTCCACCGGGACCCCGCGGCAGACCCCGGCGGCAGCTCCGTCTCCACCAGTCAGGGGGGGACCTCGGCTTCCTCCCCTGATGTCAGCGCCCCGGCGGGCAGCATGACGCTGGACCGCACGGAGCTGTCTCTGGCTGCGGGGGAGAGCGCCGTGCTCACCGTGACCCTGCCCGACGGGGCCCAAGGCGAGGTGACCTGGAGCAGCAGCAACACCGGCATCGCCGCAGTGGACGCCGGCGGCACCGTGACCAACACCAACGCGGGCAGCGATACAGCCAGCGCCGTGATCACCGCCGCCTTTGGGGAGCAGAGCGTCAGCTGCACCGTGACCTGCGCGGGCAGCGGCTCCACCGTGGTCACCCCCGAGCCTGCGCCCTCCGGCGGGACCATCGCCCCCAACACCCTGTGCGTCGTCACCAATGCCGAGGGCGGCCTGCGTATCCGCTCCGGTCCCGGCACCTCCTATGACGTGCTGGTCAGCACCCAGAACGGCTCCTATGTCACCGTTCTGGAGGACGCGGGGGACGGCTGGTATAAGATCCAGTACACGGTCACCGGCGGCAAGAGCGCCGTGGGCTATCTGAAGCACGAGTATGTGACCCCCAAGTAACGGGGAAAATATTAATAAAGAGAAAGCGGGGCTGTTTATGCGGTATGAGATCCAGGGCGAGCCTATGCCCGTGGTCGTCTGTCATCTGAACAACGGCGAGTCTATGATCACCGAGAAGGGCTCTATGGTCTGGATGACCGACGGGATGGAGATGCAGACCTCCGCCGGGGGCCTGGGCAAGGCCTTTGGCCGAATGTTCTCCGGCGAGTCCATGTTCCAGAACATCTACACCTGCCGGGCGGGACAGGGCATGATCGCCTTTGCCTCCAGCTTTCCCGGCTCCATCCGGGCGGTGGAGATCGCCCCGGACCGGCCGGTGATCTGCCAGAAGTCCGCCTTCCTGGCGGCGGAGCCCGGGGTGCAGCTGTCCGTATTCTTCCAGAAGAAGATGGGGGCTGGCTTCTTCGGCGGCGAGGGTTTTATCATGCAGAAGCTGTCCGGCCGGGGCATGGCCTTCCTGGAGATCGACGGCTCTGCCGTGGAGTACGATCTGGCCCCCGGCGAGCGGATGATCGTGGACACCGGCAACCTGGCCATGGTGGACGCCGGCTGCTCTATCAGTGTGGAGAGCGTGAAGGGCGTAAAGAACGTGCTCTTCGGCGGAGAGGGGCTGTTCAATACCGTGGTCACCGGCCCGGGGCGCATCGTACTGCAGACCATGCCCATCAGCAACTTTGCCGGCGCCATCGCCGCCGTGCTGCCCAATAAGGACTGAGCGTTGACCCTTTGCCCGCCGGCACAGTCTGTGCCGGCGGGCTTTTTGCCGTCTTTACAGGGAGATGGCCCGTCTTTGCTTGCTTTTGGCCGGGAAATAGGGTATGATAGCAGGTACGAGTGAAATGAGCAAAATTCCCCAATCTGTAAGGAGAAGGAGGAGCTGTCTTTTATGCGGGACGGTTTCATCAAAGTCGCCGCCGGCACGCCGGAGATCCGGGTGGCCGACTGCGCCTATAACGCCGGGCAGATCATCGCCCTGATGGAGCAGGCGGAGGAGCAGCATGTAAAGGTGCTGGCCCTGCCCGAGCTGTGCGTCACGGGCTATACCTGCGGCGATCTGTTTTTGCAGGACACCCTGCTGGACGGGGCCATGGACGCCCTGCGCACCATCATGGAGGCCACCCGGGAGCTGGAGGTGCTCACCGCCCTGGGTATGCCCCTGCGTTCGGGGAACAAGCTGTATAACTGCGCCGTGGTCATCCAGCGGGGCCAGGTGGTGGCTGTGGTGCCCAAGACCTACATCCCCAACTACGGGGAGTTCTACGAAAAGCGCTGGTTTGCCAGCGGGGCGGGCATGGAGGAGCACAGCTTCTCCGTCCGGGTGCCCGAGCTGGAGGGGGAGTTCGGCCCCTGGATCGAGATGTTCGGGGCCTGCCCCCTGATCAGCTGCCCCGATGTGCCCGGGCTGGTCATCGGCGTGGAGATCTGCGAGGATCTGTGGGCTGCCGACGCCCCCTCCCGCACTCTGGCGGAGCGGGGGGCCACCCTGATCCTGAACCTGTCCGCCAGCAACGAGGTGGTGGGCAAGGCGGACTACCGCCGCAGCCTGGTGTGCGGCCAGTCCGCCCGGCTCATGTGCGCCTATGTGTACGCCGACGCCGGCGAGGGGGAGTCCACCACCGACCTGGTGTTCGCGGGACACGATATGATCGCGGAAAACGGCGCCCTGCTGGCTGAGAGCCGGTTCACCGCCGGACTGACCGTCAGCGAGATCGACGTGCAGAAGCTGTGCTGCGAGCGCCGCCGGGTGACCACCTTCCCAAAAGCGGAGAACATCGGCTGGGGGG
>CAKUHX010000016.1 GCA_934659475.1 uncultured Oscillospiraceae bacterium | reverse complement strand
GCCCAGAAGCTGGCGGAGATGGACTTCGGCACCAGCTATTATACAGCACCTTGGGTGCTGCTGGCCGAGCAGGCCGGTCAGCTGGAGCTGACCGACAAGCAGCGGAATGATATGATCGCCCTGCTGACCGACAGCGGGGATCTGAATGCTGACGGTCTGTTTACCTATACCTGGGGTACCGAGACCTACATTGATGTGGATACCACCGCCACCGCCCTGAACGCCCTGGTGAAGTACAATACCGATAAGTATCCCAAGGTGCAGGGATTTATCACCAAGGCGGTCGCGGGCCTGAGCAAGGCCCAGGGCAGCGACGGTTCCTACGGCAACGTGAACTCCGACGCCATGGTCATTCTGGGTCTGCTGTCCGTGGGCATCGACCCCGCCAAGGACGCCCGCTTTGTGAAGGGCGGCTGCTCCCTAGCCGACGCCCTGCTGCTGTATGTGAACAGCAGCAGCAACGGCTTTGTTGTCGCCGGCGCCGGTACGGGGGAGCAGGGGGACAAGGACCGCGCCCTGGCTACGGAGCAGGGCTTCCGTGCCCTGGTGGCGCTGGAGAAGTACGCAGTCCTGAGTGGGAAAAACGAGGGCATTGTCCGCTATAACATCTACACCCTGACCGGCGAGATCGTGAAGGAGAACGGCACCACCGAGACCAAGCCCGAGCAGCCCAGCCCCGATAAGGGCTTTGACTCCGACAAGCCCGGCACGCCGGACGACAGCAGCACCGGAGGGAACACCGGCGGCAGCACTGGCGGTGAGACAAAGAGCATCTCTGTCCACGTCACCGTGCGCACCAATGACGCCCAGTGGGTCTCCGGCGACTACACCATCACCAAGGGCCAGAGCGCTCTGGATGCCCTGCAGAAGGCCCTGAAGGCCAACGGCATCACCTGCCAGACCAAGGACAGCCAGTACGGCACCTATGTCCGATCCCTGACCCGGAACGGGGAGACCTTGGGCGAACTGGATCAGGGCCCCAACAGCGGCTGGATGTATCAGATCAACGGCAAAACGCCCATGGTGGGCATCGACGCTTACGGCATGGAGGGCGGCGATAAGCTGCTGTTCTACTATGTTGCGGACTACACCAAGGAGGATGCCGGAGGCAGCCTCAGCGGGGGCGGGCAGACCAAGGAACTGCCCTTCACCGATGTGGTGGATACCTCCTGGTTCTACGCGGCGGTACAGTATGTGTGGGAAAAGGGCCTGATGACCGGCATGGACGACAAGACCTTCTCCCCGGAGTCCACCACCACCCGCGCTCAGCTGGTGACCATTCTGTGGCAGCTGGCCGGCTGTCCCGACAGCGAAAGCGGCGCCGCTTACAGCGATACCCAGGCGAGCGCCTGGTACGCCAAGGCGGTGGCCTGGGCCGGAGCCAACGGCATCGTCAGCGGCTATGCCGACGGCAGCTTTGGGCCGGATGACGCCGTGACCCGGGAGCAGTTCGCGGCCATCCTGTACCGCTACGCCCAGAGCCTGGGCGAGGGCTTTACCGGCAGCTGGTATTTCCTGCTGGACTACTCCGACGCGCAGCAGATCAGCGCTTGGGCGGATGAGGCCATGCACTGGTGCGTGATGAAGGGGATCCTCAGCGGCACCGGGGCGGACACCCTGTCCCCGGGGATGAGCACCACCCGCGGGCAGATGGCGGTCATGCTGATGCAGTTCTGCCAGCGGAACGAGAAATAAACTCATATGATGATGCCTGTGTCCCGCCGCCCCCTTGGGGCGGCGGGCATAGGACTATGCAGGGGGAGTCTGTTATGCAACTGAAGCAGCGCATACTGAGGCTGGTACTGGCCCTTTCTCTGGCCGTCGGCCTGGGCGTTCCGGCCCGGGCCGCCGATACCGGGGCGGAGCAGAGCTATGAAAAGGCGGCAGCCTTTACGGTAGAGGCTCTGCCGGCACCTAAGGTATCCAGCATTGGCGGCGAGTGGGCTGTGATCGGTCTGCGCCGGGGGGGCGCCGGGGCGCCGGAGGGATACTATCAAACGTATTACGCTGCCCTGGAGGGCTATACCGCGCAGCGCGGCGGCGTGCTCCATGAGAAGAAGTACACGGAGCACAGCCGGGCGATCCTGGCAGTCACGGCCCTGGGCAGAGACGCCCGGGACGTGGCGGGCCATGACCTGACCCTTCCCCTTGGAGACTACGACAAGACCGTGTGGCAGGGAGTGAACGGGCCCATCTGGGCGCTGATCGCCCTGGACAGCGGGGACTACCCCATCCCCGCGAACACCGGGGCCGAGACCCAGGCCACGCGGCAGATGTATATCGACTATATCCTGAACGGCCAGCTGCCGGACGGCAGCTGGAGCCTGTCCGGCGGAGGGGACCCCGACCTGACCGCCATGGCGCTGACCGCTCTGGCCCGGTACCGGCAGCAGGGGGCGGTCCAGGCGGCGGTGGACCGGGGGACAGCCTGGCTGTCCGCCCGGCAGAATGGGGATGGTGGCTTTTCCTCGTGGGGCACCGCCAATTCCGAGAGCTGCGCCCAGGTGATCGTGGCTCTGTGCGGGCTGGGCATCCCTCTGGATGACCCCCGCTTTGTAAAAAACGGCAATACCGCGCTGGACGCCCTGCTGTCCTATCAGCAGGGGGACGGCGGCTTTGCCCATGTGAAGGACGGCGGCAGTGACCAGATGGCTACGGAACAGGCCCTGTGCGCCCTGGCGGCGGCCCGGCGTGCAGCCCAGGGGGAAAGCCCCCTCTACCACATGGATGATGCCGCCCCCCTTCAAGGTGATGACGGGCAAAAGAGCGGGGAGGGCCTGCCCGGAAAGGACCCGGCCGTAAAGGCCATGCCGGTCGTCGCGCCCGGAAAGAGCTTTGCGGATATTTCCGGCGGGAACGGACACAAAAACCGGACGGCCATCGAAGCCATGGCGGCGCGCGGTATGATCAGCGGCAGGAGCGACACCCTTTTTGCCCCGGATGCCAACATGACCCGGGCGGAATTTGCCGCCATCGTGGTGGGCAGCCTGGGGCTGACGCCGGAGGCGGCGCAGGACTTTTCCGACGTGGCCGCCGACAGGTGGTACGCCCCCTATATAGGCACGGCCTTCCGGTACGGCATCGTCCAGGGCGTGGGCGGCGGCCGTTTCGCGCCGGAGGATACCATCACCCGGCAGGAGGCCGCTGTCATGGTATGCCGGGCGGCGGAGCTGTGCGGCATGGACACGGCGATGGACGGCGGCGCGGCCCGGGACGTTCTGGCCCAGTTCGGCGACTATGTGACCGCCGCCGCGTGGGCCCGGGGGAGGCTGGCTTTCTGCTATGACAAGGAGATCCTGGACCCCGCCGAGCTCGACATCCGGCCCAGGGCGGAGATCAAGCGCTGCGAGGTGGCGGAAATGCTCTATCAGCTGCTGAAAAAGGCGGCGCTGCTGTAAACAGGAGGGACCCTGATGTGGTGGAAGAGGAATAGACGAAAGCTGATCGCTCCCATTCTGGTCGCGGCGGTCTTGGCGGCCGCCTTCTGGTACGGCGGCGACGCGCCGGGGCTGCGGGGCTGGACGACCGGGGGGGCGCAGACCGGGGAGACGTCGACAGCGGGCCCGGAAGAGACTGCCGACCCGGCTCAGAGCGAGATCCCAGACGGCCCGGAGACATCTGCCGGGGAGGCGCCGGAGGATCCCGGACCCTCTGACGATGCCCCCGCAGACACCGGCGAAAGTGATGCCAGCGCCCCGGGGGACAGCGAGCCCCCCGCCGCTCCGGACACCGGAAAAGATAGCTATCAGACCGACCCCGTGCCCGAGGGAAAGCCGCTGCCGGTGGAGCCGCAGGAGAGCGTCGTTACCGACACGGCGTACACCTGCACGCTGTCCATCTCCTGCGCCACTATCCTGGACAATATGGACTGGCTGGATCCGGAGAAAGCGGAGCTGGTGCCGGAGGACGGCTGGATCTTGAAGCCTACCGTGGTCACTTTCTACCAGGGGGAGAGCGTTTTCAATGTGCTCCAGCGCACCTGCAAGCAGCAGAAGATCCTGATGGAGTTTGAGAATACGCCCATGTACAACTCTGCCTATATCGAGGGGATCCACAACCTGTATGAGCTGGATTGCGGGGAGCGCTCCGGCTGGATGTACAAGGTCAACGACTGGTTCCCCAATTATGGGTGCAGCCGCTACCAGCTCCAGGACGGCGACACCGTCTGCTGGGTCTATACCTGCGATCTGGGCGCGGACGTAGGCGGAGATCTTTCCACAAACAGATGACAGAGATCGCCGGATGCCCTTCCGGGAGGTGAGATGTTGCAAGACCGGGATACCTTTTCCAGCTATCATCCGCTGGTCAACTTTTTATACTTTGGGCTGGTGCTCCTGCTCACGATGTTTCTGATGCACCCGGTCAGTCTGCTCATTTCACTGGGCAGTGCCCTGTGCTACGGGATCTGCCTGAACGGCGGGAGGGCTGTCCGGTCCGGCATGCGGTTCCTGCTGCCCGCCATGCTGTTGGCAGCGGTCATCGACCCGGCGTTTGACCATGAGGGGGCGACTCTGCTGGCCTATCTGCCCTCCGGCAACCCCCTCACCCTGGAGAGCATTGCCTATGGTGTGGCGGCCGCTGTGATGATCGCCGCCGTGGTGGCGTGGTTTTCCTGCTATACGGTGGTGATGACCTCCGATAAATTCGTCTATCTATTTGGACGTGTGATCCCGGTGCTGTCGCTGGTGCTGTCTATGACGCTGCGCTTCGTCCCCCGCTTCCGGGCGCAGCTGCAGACCATCAGCGAGGCGCAGCGGGGGATCGGACGGGACGTATCCGGCGGGCCCCTGCTCCGGCGGACCAGAAACGCCATTACGGTCTTTTCGATCATGGTCACATGGGCGCTGGAAAACGCCATCGAAACGGCCGACAGCATGAAAAGCCGGGGCTACGGCCTGCCCGGACGGACGGCCTTTTCCATCTACCGCTTTGACGGGCGGGATAAGGCGGCGCTGCTCTGGCTGGGCTTCTGCGGGGCTTACCTGCTCAGCGGCTGGGCGGCCGGCGGGTTTTACTGGCGCTACTATCCCACTCTCAGGGGCGCCGCCGCCACTGCCCTTTCCGTCAGCTTTCAGCTGGTCTATCTGCTGCTGTGCCTGACGCCTGTGATCCTTGACCGATGGGAGGAGAAAACGTGGAAGAATATACGATCCGAAATTTGAGCTTCTCCTATCCGGGGCAGGAGGAGCCGGCGCTTCGCGGCCTGGATCTGACCGTGCGGGCCGGCGAGTTCCTTACCCTGTGCGGGCCGTCCGGCTGCGGGAAAAGCACGCTGCTGCGGCAGCTGAAGCCCGTTTTGGCCCCCCACGGCACTCGGACGGGTGAGATCCTCTTTGAGGGCGCTCCCCTGGACGGGCTGGATCTGCGCGTCCAGAGCCAGAAGATCGGGTTCGTGCGGCAGGATCCGGAGGGGCAGATCGTTACCGATAAGGTGTGGCACGAGCTGGCCTTCGGTATGGAGAGCCTGGGCTATGATACCCCCGCCATACGGCGGAGAGTGGCGGAGATGGCCTCCTTTTTCGGCATCCAGACGTGGTTTTATAAAAACGTGGCGGAGCTGTCCGGGGGGCAGAAGCAGCTTTTGAGCCTGGCGTCGGTCATGGCGATGCAGCCCTCTGTGCTGATCCTGGACGAGCCCACCAGCCAGCTTGACCCCATTGCGGCATCGGACTTTCTGGCCATGCTGGGCAGGATCAACCGGGAGCTGGGCACGACCATCATTTTAACGGAGCACCGGCTTGAGGAGGCGTTCCCCCTGTCCTCCAGGGTGGCGGTCATGGACCGGGGGCAGATCCTCTGCGCCGGAACGGCGGCGGAGGTCGGCATGATGCTCAGGGGCAGGGGGCACTCCATGTTTTCCGCCATGCCCGCCGCCATGAGGATCTGGGCCGCGGTGGAGAGCGGCGCGCCCTGCCCGGTGACGGTGCGGGAGGGCAGAGACTGGCTGGCGGGCTTTGCTGCGCAGCGGCACCTGAACCCCCTGCCCGCCGGAACGGATCACCGGTATCCCGGCGAGCCGGTGATCCAGGCGGATGAGCTCTGGTTCCGCTATGAAGAGGAGCAGCCCGATGTGATCAAGGGCCTGTCCCTCACGGTGAAAAAGGGGGAGCTTCTAGCCGTGCTCGGCGGAAACGGCACCGGAAAGACCACGATGCTGAAGCTGCTGTCCGGCCTGTACAGCCCCTATCGCGGCGAGCTCAAGGTAACGGGCAGAGTCGGGGCGCTGCCCCAAGACCCCCAGGCGCTGTTTGTAAAAAAGACGGTGCGGGAGGATCTTTATGAGCTTTTGCGCGGCAGCCGTGAGGAGCAGGACGCGCAGGTGGCCTATGCTGCGGCGGTGTGCCGGCTGGAGGGGGTGCTCGACCGGCATCCCTATGACCTGTCCGGCGGGGAGCAGCAGCGGGCGGCGCTGGCGAAGGTGCTGCTGCTGCAGCCGGATATCCTTCTGCTGGACGAGCCGACCAAGGGCCTGGACGCGGGCTTCAAACAGACGATGGGGGAGATCCTGGGGACTCTGCTGGCCCGGGGCGTGACGGTCCTGATGGTCAGCCACGACATCGAGTTCTGCGCCCGGTATGCCCACCGCTGCGCGCTGTTTTTCGACGGCAATATCGTAACGGAGGCGCCGCCGCGGAGCTTCTTTTCCGGCAACAGCTTCTATACCACCGCGGCGGACCGGATGGCCCGCGGCCTGATCGCTGGGGCGGTCACCGCAGAGGATGTGATCGCGGTCTGCGGGGGACAGCTGCCGCCCCAGACGGAGCTGCCCGGCGGGACTGTCCCGCTGCCGCGGCCGCGGAGCAGCGTGGAGGCTTCAGTCCCGCAGGAAACGGCCAAATGGAGAAAGGCGGCCGCAGTCCTTTCCGGCGCTGCCGCCCTCTTTTTCCTTCTGCGTGCTCTTAGCGTCACCGACCTGACCTCCATCGGCCGGGCCGATGGAGCGCCCTTCGGACTGTATGTGGGCTTTTTGCTGTCCCTGTTTGTCTTTGCCCTCTCGGCTGCCCGCAGAACGGACCGCCCCATGGATCGGGTCCAGGTGCCGAAGGGGGAGCGGAAGCTGAGCAGGCGCACCGCGGCGGCCGCCGGCGCGGTCCTGCTGCTGATCCCGCTGACGCTGTTTGTGGGCGTCTGCTATCTGGATGGGAAAAAGTATTATTTTATCTCCCTGCTGATCGTGCTGGAAGCGATGCTGCCCTTTTTCCTGACCTTTGAGGCCAGAAGGCCGCAGGCCCGGGAGCTGGTCGTCATCGCCGTGCTGTGCGCCATCGGCGTTGCGGGGCGCGCCGCGTTTTTCATGCTGCCGCAGTTCAAGCCGGTCATGGCGGTGGCCATCATCGCCGGCGTGGCGCTGGGCGGAGAGACGGGCTTCCTGGTGGGCTCTGTCACGATGCTGGTCTCCAACATCATGTTCGCCCAGGGGCCATGGACGCCCTGGCAGATGTTCTGTATGGGGATCATCGGTCATCTGGCGGGGATCCTGTACCAGAAGGGCCTGCTCCGCCGCACCAGAGGGTCCCTGTGCGTATACGGCGCACTTTCGGCCATCGTTATTTACGGCGGCATCATGGATCCGGTCTCTGCCCTGATGTGGAGCAGCGGCCTGAACTGGAAGATCCTTTTGACCTATTACGTGTCCGGCTTCCCCATGAACTGCATCCATGCCGCCGCCACCTGGCTGTTCCTGTGGTTCGCCGCAGAGCCCATGCTGGAGAAGCTGGAGCGGGTGAAAACCAAATACGGACTGCTCACATAGGTCAAGATCGGCAAAGAAGCGGTCGAAATGGACCGAATGCATACGACGCGATATAAAAACGATATTTTCCTCGTAGGGGCTCTTTCTAACATATGATCGGGGGCCGTCCGGCCCAGTGACTTTTTGTTTCCATAAAAACCTACCTGTTTTTCGGACATTCCTTGCCCGGAAAAGACTGTTATGGTATACTCGGATCAGAGCCGTATGTTCCCCCTTGAAAACAGTCGGCTCCGATGTAAGAAAAAGAAAGGGAAGCATCATGAAGCATTTCACAGGAAAACGTCTCTTACAAGCGCTGCTCCTGTCTCTGCTGCTCGCCTGCTGCATGGAGACGACGGCATTTGCGGCGCAATACCCCGATGTAACGGATGAGCACTGGGCCAAGCCCTATATCGACAGATGGTCCGATTCCGGCATCCTCAAGGGCTATCCAGACGGGAAATTCCACCCGGATGACCCCGTCACCCGGGGACAGCTCTCCGCCATTCTCTACAGCATTTTGGGGGTGGAGCCGGTGGAGGGCTACTCTTACCCCGACCTGGCTAAAACGGCCTGGTACTATGACGCCGTCACCGCTATGAACTACTATCGTGTGACCCTGAACACCGACCTGAACATCAAGCCCGACCAGCCCCTCTCCCGGGAGGAGGCCATTTATATGATCGCCAGCGGCTTCCGCCGGGCCGATCTCAGCCGTGACCGGATGCGCTACTCTGGCAAGGCCCCCAGCGACTACGCCCAGGTGTCCGATCAGTTCACCGAGGCGGTGAACACCATGCTCCGTCTGGGCCACGTCCGGGGCGGTGCCGACGGCAGACTGATGCCCAAGGACGTCGTCACCCGGGCCCAGGTCATCACCATCATCAACAGCATGTTCGACCTGTATGTCACCCAGCCCGGCACCTATCACCTGACCTGCGGACAGAACGCCCTGGTCACCTGCCCCAACGTGACCATTCTTATGGACAACGCAGCTCCCGGGAAGAGCTCCAACGTCTATCTCTCCGCCAAGGCGGACAAAAATGTGGTCATCGCCAACGACGGCGGCACAGAGCCCGCCCATGTGTCCTTCTTCGCCACCCAGAAGGGGGAGAACGCCTGGACCCTGCGGGGCAACGTCAGAGAGGACATGGTCAGGACCCGCACCCTGTCGCAGAGCCAGAGCTTTGACGGACGCTATGCCGCAGGCTTTGGATTTAAATCTCATCCCTACCTCATCACCACGGCGGACCAGTTTGCCCTGCTGGCCCAGCGCACTGACACCCTTGACCGGAGCGTCTATTTCAAGCTGGCCGCCGACCTCGCCCTGCCCGACGGCATGGCCCCCCTGTCCTCCGCCGATGGGGCCTTTCCTCAGACCAATTTAGACGGCGGCGGACACTCCGTCACCTATCGCATCCAGAGCCGCAGCTATCCTAACGCCGGCGGCGGCCTGTTTTATGGCTGGCATGGCCCCTGTGAAAACCTGACGGTGAAGGGGACCATCGACGTCACTCTCAGCGAGAAGGCCGTTCAGGAGGGGCCCGGCAAGCTCTATTTCGGCGGCTTTGCGGCCTACACGGACGGGCGGCTGACCAATTGCACCGCGGATATGGACATCTGTGTCCGCTACGGGGGAAGCAGCGATGTGGACCTGAACGTGGGCGGTCTGGTGGGCTTCACCCAAGCCGCAAACCTCACCGGCTGCACCGCCGCGGGCACGGTGAAGGCCGTCCTGCCCCAGGGGGTGGGAGACGTCCATGTGGGCGGCCTGGTAGGCGGTGCGGCGGCGGTGCCCTTTGCCAGCATTGTTATGCAGGGCAGCATGACTGGCTGCGGGGCCACTGGCACTGTGGCGGCGGAGGGCGGGATCCAGACCGCCGTGGGCGGTATCGTGGGTCTGGTCACCTATCTAGGCGACAGCGCCCCCACGGGCAGCCTGAAGGACGATGGTATCGTGAACTGCTGGTCCACCGCTCGGCTCTCTGCGGCTGGCGCCATCTTCCAGAGCGACTGCGGCGGCATTGTGGGACAGCTGAACTACGGCACACTGTCCGGCTGCTGGGCCAAGCCGGTGATCGCCCTGTCCGGCCCGACATATCCCAACGCCGGGGGCGTTGCCGGGGCCTGCTATGAGGGCGGGACCCTGTCCGACTGCTGGGTCAACGGGACGGGACTGCCCTCCGGCGGCGGGGTGCGCTCCGGCGGCATCGTGGGCCGCCTGAGGGGCGGTGCGGTGGCCAACTCCTTCGCCCTGGGTACCGGTCCTATCGGTACTGTGAATGCCATTGCTTTCGCTGCCGTCAATGACGGAAGTGTCTCCGGCAGCGCAGATCTGACGGGTCCGTCTGCCGCTCAGCGGGCAGCATTTTTGGGCACCTGCGGCTGGGACTTTGTCGATACCTGGGAGCAGACCGGCGGTTTGCCTCTGCTGAAGAACATGGACAGCGTGAGACAGAGGGCCGCGCAGGCGTAAAACAAACGGGGGAAACCGCCCCCAGTTTCATTTGGTGTTCCCCTCCCGCCTATGCAGGGGCGGAGAACATGAAAGAGGATCGAGAGGAAAACACCCCCGATCCCTCTGTAACAGAGACAGAGGGATCGGGGGCATTTTATGCAGATGATGATACTCTTACGTTGAGCACCCTGAAACTTATTGCACGGTGTGCCCAGATGAATGGGTCGAAGCAAGCTCTCCGCGGGCCGCTAACGGCGTATCTTTCATATCCCGTATGCTGGAGCGCATAGAGATTTAGATAGCTTAGGATCAAGGAGAGTGAAGGCGTTTGAATAAGTTTCAGCTTCAGCAAATGAAAAATGAGAATAGAGGCGATGTTCTGCATCATCGTAACGCTCTCGCGCTCCAGATCTAAGCGGGTGAAATGCACGATCAGGCCGAAGATGACGCCGAGCAGCACCAGCTGCCGCATCTCCTCCGGTGCGAAGGTCATTGCCGGGGGAGAGGTCTACCCCTATCCCTCCACAGGCTACCTCCAGCTCAACGCCCAGAAGGGCAGGACGGTGCGGCTGTTCTATGACGACAGCGGTGCGGTGAGCTACCTCTATCTCGTCGGCGGCACTAGCAGCACGTCTCAGGCGGCGGTGGCATCCTCCGCCTCGGCGGCCGCACTGGCGCGCAGCCTTGGGGTCGCGGACAGCGGCTATACCATCACCAAAAACGGCGTAAAAGCCGACGAAGGCGACATCGCAGCAAACGATGTCGCCTACTATGACGCCGCCTCCGGCACCCTCCGGGTGAGCGACTACCGCGTGACCGGCTATATTGAGAGCGCGTCCCCAAGCATCAGCGCGGCGGCCAGCATCACCGTGGCGGGGTGTGCCTTCGACGTGCTGGAGTCCGCGTGGGACACCCTCTTCGGCCTTCAGATCGGCAGCCGTGTGACCCTTCTGCTCACCGACGACAACAAGGTCGCGGCGGTCTCGTCGAGCCTTTCCGCCGAGATGGTGGGCGTGCTCTCCACGGACGGGCGCAGCGTCACGCTCACTGGCAGCGGCGCGGTGCTCTCCGCCCAGACCATGAGCTATGATGCCTCGGCGCTGGGCAGTCTGGTCCGGGTGTCCGCGTCCTCCGTATCCAAGCTCGCCTGCGCCAAACTCACCACAGGCAGCTATGGGACCCTTGACCTGGCTGGCCGGACCCTGGGCTCCCTCTCCCTCGCCCCCTCCTGTGTCGTCTATGAGTGGTCGGGCAGCGGCTATGTCTGCTCGCTGGAAGGGGAGGAAGGGGCAGCCTCCCGCGACTTCACCGCGGTCAGCTGGACGGATATGCTCCCGTCCTCCTGCGTCAGCTACGCCCACACCAACAGCGCGGGACAGATCGACGTTCTGCTGCTCAACGACGTGACCGGGAACAACTACCAGTACGGTAAGCTGACCCTCTATACCGGACAGGAGGGCATCGACCTGTCCAGCGGCTTGGGGGGGATGAACGCCTATAACACCGCGGGCGCCCTGACCAACAGCGCCGGGACCACGGCCAAATATCTCTGTACGATCGGGGCGAGCGCTGGCTACTGCGGCGCTGCCATCGGCCGCTACGATCCGACCTACGGCCGCTACGATCCGACCTACGGCCGCGTTGTCAAGGTGCAGTCCCTCAGCCGGGTCAGCGCTGATGCCAGCGGTTTTCGCCTCTCCGGCGGCGTCTGGTACGCCAGGACCGGCGGGACGGAGTACCGTGTTTCCGATTCCGTGCAGATCCACCTCTCCGATCCTGATCTCTGGCTCAGCGGGGAAGAGGGGTTGGCCAGCGTCCTCGCGGACGGCTACGACCTGACCCTTTATTGCGACCGCACGGCGGATACAGGGGGGCAAGTGCGGATCGTTAAGGCCGAGCGCGCGTCGTAAATGACAGACGCGGGGCCGTCACCGCCCGTGGGAGTCCAGGATCCAGTCATCCAAAAACTGCATCTGCTCCGGAGTGTGGGACCAGTGCTCGCCTCCGGGCATGACGGTCAGCTCCGCACCGGTGCACCGGGCAAAGGCCGATATGGTCTCCAGAGTGGTGAGGTGGTCGTGCTCTCCGTATAAAATGCGGGTGGGGACGTGCCACGAGACCGGGTGCTCCCGCACATAGCAGAGATAGCGCCACGAGAGGGTCTCTCCAAAGTTGGTAGGGATCTCAGACCGCTCCGCCAGTTCCCGTTCAGTCACGTTGGCCCAGGTCATCATGCTGCCGATCAGCTTTTCCATGTCCACAACGGGGGAGATCAGGAGGGCGCTGTCAACTGCCCCCTGATCCAGTGCGGACAGGGAGAAAAATGCACCGATGCTGTTGGCGACCAGCGTGAGACTGCCGCAGCGCTCTCTCAGCTGCGCAAAAAAGGGCGGAAATTCCTCCTTGGCCTGCCACGGGGTCTGGGCCCGATAGGGGAAACCGACCACCTCGCTGTGGGGGAACAGGGGCCGGTAGTGCCCGGCTTCCTCCGCCGAGCCGCCTTTTCCGTGGACGTATACGACGATATGTTTCATATGTGATCTCCTTGCTTTCATAAGGCCGCGCCGATGGCGGCCTTGGCGGTCAAAGAGCTTCCCGTTCCATAGCCGGCGGATGGCCGCCGGGATGGAGCGGGAAGCTGTCTGTATGTTCCGTTCAACAGGGAGGGATACAGGTCACTTTCGCGAAAGGCCGCGGGCGGGGAAGGAGGGATCTCCCTCGTACGGGGGATGGACATACTGCCCGTGCTTTGCGGTCTTGCCGCCGTACTGTATGGCGAACTTCGGGCAGCGGTGCAGACAGGAAAGGCACATGACGCACTGCTTTTTGGTCCAGACGGGCCTGCCCGCCCGCAGCTCGATGGCAGAGACGGGGCAGTTCTTCGCGCACAGGCCGCAGCCGATGCAGGCACCGGTCGCCGCAAAGCGCGCCGTGCGGCGCGCCTGCCCGTAGTGGGGGTAGTAGAGCCGGACGGCAAACATCGGGACCTTCGCGCGCATGAAGTCGCCGCGGTCCCGGCAGAGGATGCGGCGGATCAGCGCGTTGATCTGGGGCTCGGCGGCCAGAAGGGTGCGCTCCACCTTGTCCTTGTCGCTCAGGTCGAATATCGGCGTCCAGCTGTCGGGCATCCTGACGCTGAAGCGGGCATCCAATGTCAGCCCCCTCTTTTCCAGATGCTCCGCGGCAAAGCGGCCTGCCTGTCCGGTGGTCGTGCCGAAGGTGGCGGCGAACCAGAGGTAGGCGGGCCTGTCCAGCTGCAGCCGCTCCAGGAACTCATTCACGATGGTCGGCAGCCCCCAGAAGTACACAGGGGAGACGATGCCGACGCTTTCCTCCCCGACGGGACTGAACGTAAATTGCTGCACCTGCACGCACGCGGCGATGGAGACGCACGTCTGGCCGGTGGCGGCAGCCACGCGGTCGGCCACATATTTGCAGTTGCCTGTGGCAGAAAAGAAGAATATCATATCAAGATCCCCTCGCAGTGGTCGATCTCGTGCTGGATGATCTCCGCCGTCCAGCCGGTGAAGGTCTTGATCCGGGTCTGATACCTTTCGTTTTTCCACTGCACCTTAATAGTTTGAAAGCGCTTCGTCTTCCTGGTGCCGGTCAGGGAGAGGCAGCCCTCCTCCGCTTCATACGCGCCGGAGCTTTTGATGATGACGGGGTCGAGCATGACGGTGTATTCCCCTTCGTTGTCAAAGACGATGATGCGCTTGTTCACGCCGATCATGTTGGCCGCCATGCCCACGCAGCCGTCCCTATGGGCGGCCAGGGTGTCCAGCAGATCCTGTACGGTCTCCAGGTCGTCTGCTGCGGCGGGCTCTGCCCTTTGAGCGAGGAGGTCAGTATCTCTGCATATCTCGCGGACCATCGGTCATCCCTCCCGATCAGTTTTTTACATTGTATCAGCCGGATGGAAAAGGCGCAAGTGCGGGCACTTGCGCATCCGCAGCCTGATATGCTATCATGGCAGTATGTACCATCGATCCACAAGGAGGCCAAACCATGAAAACGATGACCTTTATCTGCTACCCCAAGTGCACCACCTGCCAGAAGGCTGGAAAATGGCTGGATGAGAACCAGATCCCATATGAGTTGAGGGACATCAAGCTGGAAAACCCCTCCTATGAGGAACTGGCGGTGTGGTACCGGCGCAGCGGGCTGCCGCTGAAGAAGCTGTTCAACACCAGCGGCCTGTTGTATAAGTCCATGGGACTGAAGGAGAAGCTGCCCGGCATGAGCGAGGAGGAGATGCTGAGGCTCCTGGCCACGGACGGCATGCTGGTCAAGCGTCCGCTGCTGGTCGGAGATGACTTCGTTCTTGCGGGCTTCAAAGAAGCCGAGTGGGCGCAGCGCCTGAAAAAAGGATAAGCTCCTCCGGCGGGACCGGGCGGCATTTGCAGCCTTCCTCACGCTATGGTCAAGATCGCCGACACGAACTCCTTTGGCCGTTCGATGTGGATCCCGTGTCCGCAGTCAAAGCGGATGAGGGAATGATCGGGCACCAGCGACAGAACGCGCTGCAGGTCATCCTCGTTCTGCGCTGCCATCAAAAGCCCGTCCTGTCCGATCACGGCCTTTGCCTTCAGAAACAGGGTCTTACAGCGGATGCCCCGCAGCAGATCCCCGTGGGCGATCTCCGCGTAGAAACTGTTGGTATAAAACGCCTCGCCAAAGCGGGGGTCGTAGCGGCCCATGCCCCGGCAGGCGGCAAGCGCCGTCCTGGGCCAGAAAGGGACGCGCAGGTCTCTGTCGGGGTGTTTCCTGCGGTATTTCGCCGCCGCCGCGATCGATCTGGGACGCAGCCTTTCCCGCGCCTGCAGGGGGAAAAACTCCCAGATCCGCTGGCGGGAGAAATAGTACAGGACGAAGTCGGTCTCCTGGCTCTGGTTCAAAAAATCATGGCAGACCGTGGACAGATCCACATAGTTGAAGGCACTTTTCCGCCGCTCGCCCTGGCAGGAGAAAAAGGGTGGGTCCTCCAGCACCAGGGCGCCGCCCAGGGCGCGGCGGCGCGGATGAAGTCTAAGGCTCCGTTCATAATGACCCCTCCTGTTTTGGGCAGCGGCGTATCACAGCTCTGCCCGCATGGAGACGACCTCTTGAAATGCTCCCGTCCGGGAGCGGAATCCTTTTGGGTTTCTTCCGTACTCCACAAAACCGGCTTTATGATACATGCCGATCGCCCTTGTGTTGTCCGCCACCACGTCCAACTCCAGTTGGACATAACCGGCATCCTTTGCGCATTGGATGCATGCCTCCATCAGAGCCCGGCCGATCCCCAGCCCCCAATACGCCTTTAACATGCTGATCCCAAATTCCGCCCGGTGGGCCACCTTGTATTTTGTGCCCACCCCGTGGATCCCGGCGGAGGCGATGAGTTTACTGCCGTCCAGGGCGAGCAGCTCGATAGCGTTCGGGCTTTCCGCCTTCTCCGCCAAAAGGCGGCTCCTCTCTTCCAGATCGTGCTTGTTCTCATCGGGATAGGACAACAAATAATCTGTTTCGCCGTGTGTCAGCTGAAAAAGCTCCTGTATGGCGTTCCCGTCAAAGGCGTCCGCGTTGCGCAGATGGATCTCTCGTCCGTTTTTGGCGATGATCGTTCGATCGTATCTCATGGCTGTCCCTCCTGTAAACGCCGGGTATGAGCGGGCTTTGTCCGGCGGGCCCGCCTTGTCTGTTTTGCCGCCTTGGGTCACTTCGGAGCCCTAGACGTCAGCGCGCGAAAGGCGGCGTCGCGGTCAAAGGTGCCGGCGGCAAAGCCGGGCACCTCCTTGATGGCCTTGCAGATGCTCAGACTGAACCCAGTGAGGATCCCGCCGATCTCCCGGTCGGAGTAGGGGCAGTCGCCGGTGACGATCAGTGTGGCCAGGCTGTGTACTACGAGCCAGAGGTCGCGGAAATACAGGTCAGCCTCTTCACCTGTGATGCGGTAGATGTCCATCAGGGTCGGGCGGACAAGGGTCTGCAGGTGCTGCATGGACTGCATGGCGCTGTATTCCTGCGCCCGGGCGAGGAACAGCAGATGGTAGAGTTCCGGCTGCTCTCTGGCGAACCGGATATACTGCATCCCAACGCCCAGGAAGGGGACCTGCTCCCGCAGGCCGGCGTCCGTGTAGCCGTCATATACCCGCACCGCGGCGGCGCAAACCTCCTGCTTGACGCCGTCCATAGAGCCGAAGGCGGTAAAAACCGGCTGTGTGGAGGTGCCCAGCTCGTCCGCCAGCGTCTTTGCGGTCAGGCTGTCGATCCCCCTGGCCCGTACCACCCGCAGGGCCGCTTCCAC
>CAKUHX010000015.1 GCA_934659475.1 uncultured Oscillospiraceae bacterium | reverse complement strand
TAGATGACCCTGCGGCGCACCTCGCCGGTGAGATAGCGGTTTTCGATCTCGCCCACATACAGAGTCGCGCCCCGGAACAAGCCGGGGCTGTCCGCCTCCACCGCCCCTACATGGTCGGTATCCTGGTGGGTGATGAGGATGTGGCGGATGGACTTGGGGTCGATGCCCAAATGCAGATAAGTTAGTCTGATCTAACTGATGGGCGCAGAACACTTACGTCCTACGATCCGGGCCTATTGTACCCCAGCCCCGCACCGTTTTCAGGGGGAGATCCCGTTGGGGGCGGGGGATACTGGGTCACAGGCGGGCCAGCAGGCATACCGTCTCAACATGCTGGGTCCTGGGGAACAGGTCTACGCCCTGAGCCTTTACGGCACTGTAGCCCAGCAGGGAAAAGCGCTTTACATCCCGGGCCAGAGTGGCGGGGTCGCAGGAGACATAGACGATGCGCTCCGGGGCCATGGCGGCCAGGATCTCAGGCACCTCCGGCCCAAGCCCCTTCCGGGGCGGGTCTACGCAGATGACCCGGGGCCGCACCCCCTGCCGCACCAGATGGGCGGCGATCTGTCCGGCGTCCCCGCAGAAAAACTCCGCGTTGTCCACGCCGTTGCGCAGGGCGTTGGCCTTTGCGTCCTCGATGGCCTGGGGCACCACCTCGGCCCCGATGACCTTGCCTGCCCTCTGGGCCAGGCACAGGGAGATGGTGCCGATGCCGCAGTACAGATCCAGAACGGTCTCCGTTCCTGTCAGCCCGGCGTATTCCAGAGCCAGGGCGTACAGCCGCTGGGTCTGTTCCAAGTTGATCTGAAAGAAGGAGGGCACCGACAGGCGGAAGGTCAGGCCGCACAGCTCCTCCTCCAGCCAGTTTCGGCCCCACAGGGTGCGGTGCTCCCGGCCCAGGATCACGTTGGTGTCCTCGCGATTCAGGTTCAGTACCACGCCGGCCAGACCGCTGTGGGCGGTCCGCAGGGCACAGATCAGCGCATCGGCGTGGGGCAGCTCTTCGCCGTTGACCACCACGCAGCACAGGGACTGGCCGCGGCTGTTGGTGCGCACATAGAGGTGCCGCACCAGGCCGGAGCGGGAGACCTCGTCGTAGGGCGGGACGGCGTACCGCTCCATCCACCCCTTGAAGGCCGCCCGCAGGGCGGTGACCGCCTCCGGCTGGAGCAGACAGTCCTCCACGTCCAACACATCGTGGCTGCGGCCCCGGTAGTAGCCCACAGCCAGACCGTTTTTCTCCATGGCAACGGGGAACTGCACCTTATTTCGATAACGTTCCGTATTTTCTGCCTGTAAAATGCCGGATAGGACTACATTCGACCCGCCGATGCGGGTCAGGGCGTCCTGAATGCGGGCGGCCTTGGCCCGCAGCTCCTCCTCATAGGCCATGTGCCGGAACTGACAGCCGCCGCACCGGCCGAAGAGAGGGCAGTCCGGCGCGCGCCGGAGGGGAGAGGGGGACAGCAGCTCCACGCCCCGGCCCCAGGCCACGGCCTTGTTCACCTTCTCCAGACGGAAGCGCCAGCGCTCCCCGGCAACAGTGCCCGGGATGAACACCACCCGGCCCTCCAGCCGGGCCACGCCCATGCCCTCGGCGGTGTAGCCGGTGATCTCTCCCTCGTGCAGGGTATTCTTTTTCCAGTCCATGGCGGAACCCTCCCTGTTTTCTGTAACTATACCATAAAGAATAGGCGGCGTAAAGGGACAGAAAAGCGCCCCGAACCGCAGAGATCGTGCGGTCCGGGGCGTTTTTGACGAATGGTCACTGCTTCTTTCCGCTCATAGCGTGGAGGATCAGCCCCAGCGCCAGACCGATCAGGGCCGGGCACAGCCAGAACAGCCCCAGCTTTGCCAGCGGCAGGGTCTCCTTCAGCGTTTCGAGAACGCCGTCCAGATGGCAGGAGGTGAGCAGCCACAGGGGCAGGGAGCGGACGAAGTCGTACAGGGCGCCCACCAGAGTGAACACGGTGACGCAGACGGCTACCCTGCGGTCGTGGCCGTAGAAACGGCCGAACAGGGCCAGCAGGATCAGGGTAATGGCCAGAGGGTAGAGGAACATGAGCACGGGGATGGAGTATTCGATGATGGTGCTCAGCCCCAGGTTGGAGAACAGGAAGGACACCCCGGTGAACACGATGGCCCAGCTGCGGTAGGACATCAGACCGGGGAACAGGTCGGCAAAGGTCTCGCCGCAGCTGGTGATCAGACCCACGGCGGTCTTCAGACAGGCCAGGGTGACCGTAGCCGCCAGAATGAACAGACCCACATTGCCCAGATAATGCTGGGCGATCTGCGCCAGGGCGATGCCGCCGTTTTCAGAGGTCTCGAACAGGCCGCGGCTCTGCACGCCCACCACGGTGACCGCCAGATAGATCGCGCCCATGAGCAGGCAGCTGAACACGCCGGCCTTCACGGTGTTGGAGGCCACGGCGTCGGGGTCCTCTACGCCCAGACCCTGAATGACCCGCACCACCACGATGCCGAAGGCCAGACCGGCCAGAATGTCCATGGTGTTGTAGCCGTCCAGGAAGCCGGCGAAGAAGGGCTGAGTGGCGTAGTCCCCGGCGGGGGCCACGGAGGAGATGGAGGCGGAGGGATCCAGCATGGCCACGATGACCAGGATCCCCAGGAATACCAGGAAGCAGGGGTTCAGGATCTTGCCGACCCAGGTGAGGATCTTGCCGGGATACAGGGAGAACAGCAGGGCGGCAATGAAGAAGGCCAGGGTGAACAGGAACAGATACAGCCGGGCATGGCCCTCGGGCAGGATGTGCTCCAGCCCCACGGTGTAAGAGGTGGTGGCGCAGCGGGGGATGGCGAAGAAGGGCCCGATGGTCAGGTACAGGGCGCAGGTGAAGAACATGGAATAGGGCTTGCCCACCTTAGAGGCCAGCTCGTACAGGCCGCTGCTGCGGCTGATGCCCAGAGCGGCCACGGCCAGCAAGGGCAGGCCCGCGCCGGTGACCAGAAAGCCGATGATAGCCGGCCAGAAGCTGCTGCCGGCCAGCTGGCCCATATGGACGGGGAAGATCAGGTTGCCGGCGCCGAAGAACATGCCGAAGAGCATGCTGGCCACATACACATATTCCTTAAAAGTCAGTTTCCGCTTCATATTGATCGTGTCCTTTCATGAAAGAGAGATGGTCATTGATACAGGAAAAGGGGAGCATAGTTCCCCTCCATAATGACCATCCGCCCTGTCACTTCCAAAGCGGTGCGCTCAGACGTGATCATGGCGTGCATACGGATCCCCTCCTTGATCAAGACACGGCCTTATTGGGCCGGCGGTTCCGCGGGACGCAGGGCGTCCCCCTCAGCGGGACAAATACTGCTTTGTGCTGGAAAGGTCATAGGACATCAAACGGTATTTCTTATGATAACATAAGAAAAACAAAAATACAATCACCCGCGTGATATTTTTTTATCCTGCGCTTCTGTGGACCGGAAGTGTTCTTGTCAATGAAAACGGCTCCCGTTCCGCAGTACGGGAGCCGGAATGACCGTTTAAAGATCGAAATACCGCTCAAATTCCGCCGGGTGGGGGATGGCGGCCATCTCCCGGCACTCCCGCCGCTTGGCGGCGATCAGGCTGTCCAGCAGCTCCTCCGGGAACACGCCGCCCCTGGTCAGGTAGCCATGGTCGGCCTCCAGGGCGTCCAGGGCGGCGTCCAGGCTGGCGGGCAGGCTCTGGAGCTTCGCCTTCTCCTCCTCCGGCAGGGTATACAGGTTTATATCATAAGGGCCCCAGCCGTTTTCGTGGGGGTCGATGCGGTTTTCGATGCCATCCAGCCCGGCCATGAGCAGAGCAGCGTAGCAGAAATAGGGGTTGCAGGTGGCATCGGGGTTGCGGATCTCGAACCGCCGCAGGCCGGGGGATCTGGCGTAGGCCGGGATGCGGATGACGGCGCTGCGGTTGCCGGTGGCGTAGCCCACGGTGACCGGGGCCTCGAACCCGGGCACCAGGCGCTTGAAGGAGTTGGTGCTGGGGTTGGTGATGGCGCACAGGGAGGAGATGTGCTTCAAAAGGCCGCCCATGAACCAGTGGGCCTCCCGGCTCAGGTGGGAGTAGCCGCTGTCGTCGGAAAATACGGGCTGGCCATCCTTCATCAGCAGCATGTGGACGTGCATGCCGCTGCCCGCCTCGCCGTAGACGGGCTTGGGCATGAAGGTGGCCGTCTTGCCGTATTTCAGGGCGGTGTTGTGGATGATGTATTTGATGGTCATGGTGTCGTCGGCCATTTTGGACATGGGGGCCAGCTTGGGCTCGATCTCGAACTGACCGGCGCCCCCCACTTCCGGGTGGTGGTACTTGATGGGGATGCCCGCCTCCTCCATGCGCAGGCACATCTCGCTGCGGCACTCATAGGTGCGGTCCAGGGGCTTGGCGATGTGGTAGTGTCCCTGCCGGGGCACAATGAGTCCTTTGCCGTTCCCGCCGCTGTTCCAGTGGGCCTGCTCTGCGTCCAGTGTCATGGCGATGGCTTCGGGTCCTGCCTGCCAGGTCACGCGGTCAAAGAGATAGAACTCGAACTCCGGCAGGATGAGCATGGTGTCCGCGATGCCGGTGCCGCGCATATACGCCTCCGCCGCCCGGACGATGTTCCGGGGGTACTGGGGCAGGGGGCGGTTCTGGGGGTAGTCGATGATCATGGCGCTGCCGGTCATGGACAGGGTGGGCACCTCGCAGAAGGGGTCGGGGCGGGCGGTGTCCGGGTCGGGGATGAACACCATGTCGCTCTTTTCCACCGCGGCATAGCCGTAGTTGGAGGCATCGAAGCCGATGCCCTCGGTCATGGTGGCTTCGGAAAAGTTCTGGGCGGGGATGGTCACATGGCGGTATTGCCCATTGATGTCCACCATTTTGAAGTCCACCATCTTTATGCCCTGCTCACGGATGAGCCGGATCACCTCGTGCGCGGTCTTTGCCATTTCAAATACCTCCTTATTTTCACGCTGGATCCTGCATCTGACGGAAGCTTGCTCCTGCTGCGGGAGTAAAGGGGCGGCACTGCGATCGGGATGACATTATGACTGAAAAAACAGCCTTACCCCGCACGGATATTATATCAAATATACAAAACGGAGTATAGTTCAGGTTTGTACTAACCGCCGAAAACAAAAAAATATAACCGAAACAGTGGCACAGGCCGGGGGCAGTTGGTATAATTTACTGGGAAAGTGCTTCCATAAAAATGGAGGGCAGAAACCGACCGGTTTCATACGGAGAAGGGGGGAGACAGCGTGAACATCGAGCACATCGAGTATTTCATCACTGTGGTCAAGGCGGGATCCTTCAACAAGGCCGCCCGCATCCTGTATATCTCTCAGCCCAGTCTGGGAAAGATCATCCGCGATCTGGAAAATGAGCTGGGCATCACCCTGCTCCACCGCACCCGCCACGGTGTGCGCCTGACCACCGAGGGGGACGAGTTCCTGGGCCACGCCAGCAAAATGATGCAGGAATACCGGGAGATCCGCGCCCTTTACAGCGACCCCGCCGTGCGGGAGGATACCTTCAGCGTGTCTATGACCAAATTCTCCCACATTATGGAGTGCTTTATCGAGACCGTGGCCCGGCACAAGGATGACCCCGCCTTTGCCTACCGCCTGAATGAAGAGACACCGGAGAACGTGATCGAGGACGTATACTCCAACCAGTCCAATGTGGGGGTGCTGTACTTCGACAGCCGCCGGAAGGAGCGGTTCCTGGCCTCTCTGGCGGACAAGCGCCTGAGCTATCACACCCTTGGTCAGGCCAAGCCCCATATCCTGATCTCAGAAAACCACCCCCTGCAGCAGCAGAATATACCGGTGAATCTTCAGACCGTGGGGGCGTACCCCTTTGTCCGGTTCATGGGCCAGTATGAGGACTTTACCAACCGCATCCAGAGCGAACAGGGAGAGTTGAATCTGAACCGCAACAGGCGCATCGTGTATGTGTGCAGCCGTTCCTCCCTGCTGCGGATGATCGAAAGAAGCGACTTCTATGGGATCGGCATCAGCTCCTTCAGCCGGCAGGAGGACTCCTACCGGGTGAAGTCCATTCCCATTGAGGACTGCACCAGCCGGCTGGAGTTCGGATATATCTACTCCCAGAGCGAAAAGCCGTCGCCCATCGCACGGGAATTTATCGGCGAGCTGAAGAAGCGGTTCGCCGCCGTTCACTGAGAGGATACATAAAAAGAGCACTGCCCCCAACACGAAGTTGGGGGCAGTGCTCTTTATGTGAGAGGGGATCTTATACGGCTGCAAAACCCTTTTCCAGATCGGCGATGATGTCGTCGATGTGCTCCGTGCCGATGGACAGGCGGATGGTGGCCGGGGTGATGCCCTGGTCGGCCAGCTCCTCCGCCGTCAGCTGGGAGTGGGTGGTGGTGGCGGGGTGGATGACCAGGCTCTTCACGTCGGCCACATTGGCCAGCAGGGAGAAGATCTCCAGGTGGTCGATGAAGCGGAAGGCAGCCTCCTGCCCGCCCTTGATCTCAAAGGTGAAGATGCTGGCGCCGCCGTTGGGGAAATACTTCTCGTACAGGGCGTGGTCGGGGTGGTCAGGCAGGCTGGGGTGGTTCACCTTGGCCACCTTGGGGTGCTTGGACAGGTACTCCACCACCTTCTTGGTGTTCTCCGCGTGGCGCTCCAGGCGGAGAGACAGGGTCTCGGTGCCCTGAAGGAGCAGGAAGGCGGCGAAGGGGGAGATGGCCGCCCCTTCATCCCGCAGGAGGATGGCCCGGATGTAGGTCACAAAGGCCGCGGGACCGGCGGCGTCCGCGAAGGAAACGCCGTGATAGCTGGGGTTGGGGGCGGCGATGGGGGCGTACTTGCCGCTGGCCTTCCAGTCGAATTTGCCGGAGTCCACGATCACGCCGCCTAGAGTGGTGCCGTGGCCGCCGATGAACTTGGTGGCGGAGTGGACCACGATGTCCGCGCCGTGTTCGATGGGCCGGATCAGGTAGGGGGTGCCGAAGGTGTTGTCCACCACCACGGGCAGGCCGTGCTTGTGGGCGATGGCGGCGATGGCGTCGATGTCGGGGATGTCGCTGTTGGGGTTGCCCAGGGTCTCCAGATAGATGGCCTTGGTGTTGGGCCGGATGGCCCCCTCTACCTCCGCCAAGTCGTGGGCGTCCACAAAGGTGGTGCTCACACCGAACTGGGCCAGGGTGTGGGCCAGCAGGTTATAGGTGCCGCCGTAGACGGCCTTTTGGGAGACGATGTGGTCCCCCTGCTGGGCCAGGGCTTGGATGGTGTAGGTGATGGCGGCGGCGCCGGAGGCCACGGCCAGGGCGGCCACGCCCCCCTCCAGGGCTGCGATGCGCTTTTCAAACACGTCCTGGGTGGAGTTGGTCAGGCGGCCGTAGATATTGCCCGCATCCCGCAGGCCGAAGCGGTCGGCGGCGTGCTGGGCGTTATGGAACACATAGGAGGTGGTGGCATAGATGGGGACGGCCCGGGCGTCGGTGGCGGGATCGGCCTGCTCCTGACCCACATGGAGCTGAAGGGTCTCGAATTTATACTGACTCATGGTGATAGACCTCTTTTCTGATGATAGTTTCCGCATGAGGAGCGGGGAAGAAAAATTGAAAAAACCGGGAAACTCCGATGGAGTCTCCCGGCGGCACAGCGCATCGGGCCGGAGAGGGACGGCCCTTATCTGCGGAGGGAAGGAGAACACATCGGCGGCGCGGCAAAACGGGGCATGCACATAGCGCACATGTCCATCTTCAGCATACCGCCGGCGGAACGGAAGGGTGTCATAGCGTGTCCTCCTTCATAAACGAACTTACCAAGTAGGTTGAACGAATTTTACAACAGAAAGAAGGATCTGTCAAGGGGGAAGAGAGAAAAATTTTCCGGCGGTGCAGGCAAAAAGCGGAACGGCAGAAACGGCTTGCACAGCGGCGGCGGGGGAAGTATAATAGGGACAAGGCCCGCAGGCGCGGGCCGAAAGGAGGAACTGTTTATGAACGACTACTATAACAACAGCTCCGAGGCCTACGGCCAGCCGGTGCTGTCCATTCAGGAGTATACGGCCAGGACCTTTTTGTGGATGTTCGTGGGGCTGCTGATCACCTTCGGCGTGGGCATCGCGGGGATGATGTCCGGAATGGTGTATCTGGTGCTGGTGCGGATGCCCTGGCTGATGCTGGCGCTGCTGGTGGCCACCCTGGCCCTGTCCATCACTATGGCCGCCCGGATCGAGCGCATGAGCGTGGGGGCGGCCCAGGGGCTGTTTCTGACCTTCTCCGCCCTGATGGGGGTGACCATGTCGGTGACCCTCAGCGGCTACGACCTGGGCGCGGTGATCATCGTGTTTGCCGCTGCGGCCCTGTACTTTGCAGTGATGGCCCTGTTCGGCCATTTTACGGGCATCGATCTCAGCCGTATGGGCCCTATCCTGCTGTCGGGACTGACCTTCCTGGTGATCCTGGGCATCCTGGGGCTCTTCATCCCCTTCCTCAGTCTGAGCAATAATTTCTTCTGCTATGTGGGCATCGTGCTGTTTTTGGGCTATACCGCTTATGACACCCAGCAGATCCGGAACTACTACAGCTACTACTGCGGCTACCCCGACATGCTGGAGAAGGCGGCCGTATTCTCCGCCCTGCAGCTGTATCTGGACTTTTTGAACCTGTTCATCCGCCTGCTGCAGCTGTTTGGCCGCCGCCGCAGGAACTGACCCGGACGCGGGAAAAGCAGAGCCTCCGCCCTTTGGCGGAGGCTCTTTTTTTCTGCACTGCTCACACATCGTCCTCCGGGGCACCGCCGCTGACGCGGACGGTCTTCAGCTCCACGCCCAGCTGGGTCAGCTCCTGGCGGAACTGGGAAGGGACCCCTTCGTCGGTGATGACCATGGACACTGCGTTGATGGGGCACACGATGGACAGGGCGTCGGACTCGAACTTGCGGCTGCCGGCGACCAGAACGGAGCGGGCTGCGTTCTGCACCATGACCCGGTAGATGGACAGCCCCGGCTCCCCGTAGTCGGTGATCCCGTGGGCGATCGAGGCGCCGCCGCAGCCGATGAAGGCCCAGTCGGCGCAGAAGGTGCGCACCATCTCTACGGCGAAGGGCCCGGACATGGAGTATTCGTTCCCATCCAAAATGCCCCCCAGCACATAGATGGTGTTTCCACTGTCCGCCAGTTCGTTGATCACAGCCAGGGAGTTGGTCAGTACGGTCAGATTGGACAGGCGCCGCATGTGCCGGGCCACCTCCAGCACGGTGGTGCCTGTGCCCAGGAACACCACATCGCCGTCCCGGATCAGAGAGGCGGCCAGCTTTCCGATGGCGCGGATCTCCTCACGCTGGGCGTTCCGCCCCCTGGGGCGGACGGGCGCCTGTCCGGGACCACGGCCGTTCTCCTGCTCCAGCAGCACCGCGCCGCCGTGGACCCGGCGGATCAGCTGCTGAGCCTGAAGGGCGTCCAGGTCCCGCCTGGCCGTCAAATTTGAGATGCCGAACTGCGTGGCGATGTCGGAGATGCGAATGATCTTCTTTTCCCGCAGTATATCAAGGATCAGCGCGTGCCGTTCCTGCGCAAGCATGAAAAGTCCCCCTGCCGTGTTGGTGTTTTGATCTGCTGCCTGCTATTATACCACGGCGAAGCAGGACCTGACAATCGAAAATTCCGAGGGGCAGCTGCCATTCCTGCGGAAATGATGGAGATCTGCCAAACAGCAAAAACGAACATAAAAAAACAAAAAAGAATATAAACGCAAGTTGTATATTGACAATAGGGCCAATCAAAGTTATACTTTGGATATAGAAATTGAACAAAACAGAAAATATAGTTCAAAAACGAACAAATGGATCACAGAGCGAAAGGACGATGGCTATGAATCGACCCAACTCCCGAAAGGAGCACAGCGGGTTGACCCCCTATCTGCTGCTGGTGCCCAGCATGGCGCTGTTCGCCATGTTCACCTTCTGGCCCTTTCTGAAGACGATCATACTTTCCTTTTCCTATACGGATAAGAAGGGCGATTTTGTGAAATGGGCCGGCATCCGCAACTACATAAGGGTGATCACCTCCTCTACCTTCCCGAAGATCATGGGCAACACTCTGCTCTTTGCCCTTCTGGTGGGGGTGTTTACCCTGCTGGTGGCCATGCTGTTGGCCCTGCTCAGTGCCAGCCGTGAGAAGGGCAGCCGCCTGTATGAGGTCATGTACTCCCTGCCCATGGCGGTGGCGTCCGCCCCGGCGGCCTCCATCTTCATCTTCCTGATGCGGAAGGACGGCGGCCTGCTCAATCAGCTGCTGGGTACGGACATCGCCTGGCTGCGCGACCCCAAGTGGGCGCTGTTGGCCGTGGCTTTCGTCACCGTGTGGCTCAGCATTGGCTCCAGCTACATTTTCCTGCTGGTGGGCTTCCGCAATGTGCCGGAGGATCTGCTGGAGAGCGCCAGGCTTGACGGAGCCGGACCGGTGCGCCGGGCCTTCAGCGTGCTGATCCCCGTGGCCTCGCCCCAGATCTTTTTTGTGGTTTTCCTGAACATCTCCAATGCCTTCAAGGCCTTCGGCCAGATCAAGCTGCTCACCGAGGGCGGCCCCAACAACGCGACCAACACCCTGATCTACAGCATGTATAAAAACGCACTGCTCAATGGCCGGTATGAGACGGCCTGTGTTCAGGCCGTGTTCCTGTTCCTCATCATCTTTATCGTTACCAGGGCGCAGCATGCGCTGGAGGAGAGGACGGTGTTTTATTGATGGAAAACAATATTCAAAGCCGCAGCCGCAGAAAGCGCCGGGCACAGTTTCTGGCGGGGTATGCCCTGAAGGTGCTGTTGGGGCTGGTGATCGTGTTCCCCATCGTCGTCTGTCTGCTTTACGCGATCAAGTCTCCGGCGGAGCTGATGAGCCCCGGCGGCATGGGCCTTGCCGTAAAGGACCCGACGCTGGAGAATTTTGAATGGGTCATGGACAGCGTGCCCATCGGGAAATATCTGCTGAATACCCTGATCCAGTGCGCCATCGTGATCGTTTTCCAGATCATCTTGTGCAGCTTTGCGGCCTATGCCCTGGTGTTTTTCAGGTTCCGGCTGAAAAGCACCATGTTCGCCCTGATCCTGGCCACCATGATGATCCCCGGCGACGTGGTCATCATCACCAACTACATTCAGATCCAGCACTGGCACATGACCGACACCCACGTGGGCATGGCGCTGCCCTATCTGGTGGGCGGCATGGGGATATTCCTGCTGCGCCAGTTTTATCTGACCCTGCCCCGGGAACTGAAGGAGGCTGCGGAGATCGATGGCTGCAGTGATATGGGCTTTTTCTTCCGCATTGCGCTGCCTCTGTCGGTGCCCTCGCTGGCCTCATTGGCCATCTATGAGTTCATTCATATCTACAACCGGTATTTCTGGCCCCTGCTGGTCACCAACCGGGATAAAATGCGCACCGTGCAGATCGGCATGGCCATGCTGGAACAGGGGGAGAGCGGCAAGACCACCCACATTCTGGCCGGTGCCGCCCTGTGCATCATCCCGGCGGTCATTGTGTTTATTATCGGCCAGAAATATCTGGTCAAGGGCATGACCTCCGGCGCTGTAAAGGGATAAGTGCAAGACTTTTGCCGCCGGAGGGCGGCGGAGGATACCCGGTGCGGACTGTGCCCGGTAGGAGAGGACCCGCCGGAAAATAAAATGAAAAGGAGAATCTGTATGAAAAAGTTCCTGGCCCTTGCTCTTGCTCTCGCTATGACGCTTTCCCTTGCCGCCTGCGGCAAGAAGGAAGACCCCGCCGCCAGCGGCTCCGGCTCCGGCGGCACCTCATCTGCGGTGACTCCGCCGGCCACCGATGAGAACGCGTGGCACACTTCTGATACCGCCGTCCCCGAGGGACGGATCGAGGTCAAATATTGGTGCCCCCATGGCAGCGGCACCTCCGCCTGGGTAGATGGCATCATCAACGAGTTCAACACCATGCAGGACAAATATTTTGTGGTTCGTGAGTACAACGGCGGCTACTATGACCAGATCGCCAAGCTGCAGGCCACGGACAAGTCCGAGCTGCCCGCTTTCTGCAACAGCTCCTCCGAAACGGTCGGTTCTTATCTGCACTCCGGCCTGATTAGGATGGCGCAGGACTTTGTAGATGCCGATACCGGTTACACTGCCCCCGCCATGTATGAAAATCTGATCGCTACCTATGGCAAGGACGGTAAATTGATCGGCTACCCCGAGGCGCTTTCCCTGTCCGGTTTCTTCTACAACAAAGCCGTGTTCGAGGCCGCCGGCATCGATCCCTACAGCCTGACCAGTATGGACGCTGTGTATGACACGGTGTGCAAGATCTGCGAGGGCGGCCATGCCACTTACGGGATCGGTGAGGAGCACTCCGGCATCTGGGCCAACTATGCCTTTGCCCGCGAGGGATTCTATACCACGGATAACGACAACGGAGCGACCGGCCTGCCCACCAAGTGCCTGTATGATGACAATAGCAACGGCTTTGCCGATGTGGTCACCGACTACTATACCAAGTGGGCGAATCTGGCTGATAAGAACTATCTGTACCCCGTGGGCTCCAAGATCAAGGATGAGATGATTCCTGCCCTGGCCGCCGGCGAACTGGCCATGATCGTTACCACCAATTCCTATATGGCGCCTATGATGGACGCTTTCAGCGCCGATCCCGATGGTTACGGCTTTGTGCCCATGTTCTCCGTCACCGAGAACGGAAAGCGCACCGGCTTCTGTTCCTCCGGCCAGGGCTTCTTTATCGTGGACAACGGCAACGAGGAGGCCCAGCAGGGCGCTTGGGAGTACATCAAGTATTTCACCTCCCCCGAGGTGCAGGCCCGCTGGGACATCAAGAACGGCTATCTGCCCCTGTATGACGAGATCTATAACAATGCCGATTATCAGGCGTTCCTGAAGGATTACCCCTGGATCGATGACATCATCACCGCGATGAAGAGCTCTGACCTGAGCGCCTTCTATGCCTTTACCGCCACCAATAACGAGTACACCACCGCCGGCGCCACCTGCCTGGAGGCTGTGTGCAGCGGCACCCCTGTGGACCAGGCCATCGCAGAGATGTGCGAGACCATCAATAACGCCTTTGAAATGTATAACGCGACCAACAGCTGATAGCAGAGAGATATAAGACATGAATCAAACGGGGCGCCCATCCCTTGGGTGGACGCCCCGCTGGTTTGGAACCTTCCGGCAGTGGAGAGCCGGAGTTTACAGAAAGCGAACGATAGCCTATGAAGAAGAAGGTATTTATCTGCGGGTTGGTCCAGGAGTCCAATTCCTTCAACCCGGTACTGACAGACTTTGAGGATTTCTCTACCAGCGGGATCTACGACGGCCAGGCGCTGCTGGACTCCGGCGGGAGGGTGGGGGAGACCCTGGACGGCATGATCTGCGCCGCGCGCCAGCGGGGGCTGGAACTGGTGGGCGGCAGGCGGATGCGATCGAAGAGCGGCGGCCCGGTGGACCACGCTGTGGTGGAGGACTTTTTGAAGCGGACGCTGGACGGGATCGAGCAGACAGGCGCGCTGGACGGGGTGCTGCTGTCCCTCCACGGGGCCACGGTATCCGACCGGTCTGAGGACGTGTGCGGCGACATCGTGCAGGCCGTCCGCCGCGCTGTGGGACAGAAGGCGGCCATCGCCGTCTCTCTGGATCTCCACGGCAATGTGACGAGAAAAATGATGGAAAACGCGGACTTTGTCTGCGGTTATCAGACCTATCCCCACCTGGACTTATATGAGGTGGGTCTCCGCGCGGCCCGGCTGCTGGCGGACCGGCTGGAGGGCAGACCGCTGGTGACGGTGCGCGCCGCCATCCCCATGATCGCCCCGCCCCACGGCTATACCACCACCCGCGGCAGTCTGCATGAGCTGATGGAGCGGGGACATGCGCTGGTGCGCGCCGGTCAGATCGCGGACTTCTCTGTATTCCAGGCCCAGCCCTGGCTGGATGTGAGCGAGCTGGCCTCCACCGTGGTGGTCACGGCGGACAGCCGCGAGGCCGCCGTAAAGGCCGCCCGGGAGCTGACCGCCATGGAATTCGCCCTGCGGCATGAGCTGCAGGGGGAGAAGCTGTGGAGCGTGGAGCAGGTCATTCAGGCCGCCCGGGACAACACCCTGGACAAGCCGGTGGTGCTGGTGGACTCCGCCGACTCCCCCAACGCCGGGGCCAACGGGGACAGCGCCGCTGTGCTGGAAAAGCTGCTGCCCTTCCGGGACGAGCTGTACTGCGCCCTGTCGGTGAACGATGCGGCCGCGGTGGAGCGGGCGTTTTCCATGGGCGTGGGCGCCCGGGGGGACTTTGTGCTGGGGGCCTCTCTGGCCCCGGGCCTGAGCCGCCCTGTGGAGGTAAAGGACGCGGTGGTCCGCAGTCTGCACATGGGCCGATTCCGGCTGCAGGGCCCCGCCGAGCGGGGGCAGATGCGGAACGTGGGCCGCAGCGCGGTGTTGGAGGCGGGCAAGCTGCAGATCCTGGTGTGCGTGCGGGCGCAGAACTGCGGCGACCGGCAGTTCTACCGGGCCTTCGGCATCGAGCCCGACCTGTGCGGCCTGGTGTGCGTAAAGGCATGCACCTCCTTCCGGGCGGGGTATGAGCCCATGGCGGCCATGATCTGCAGTGCCGCGACTCCGGGAGCGGCAGGCCCAGTGCTGGAGGATATGCCATTTACCCGTCTGCCCCGGCCCATGTTCCCCTTTGACGAGATCACGGAGGAGGACATCCAGGGTCCGGAAGTATTTCGATGAGAGGAGAGAGCGCGATGAAAAAGCGGCTGTTTGTTCTGTCGGTCGACGCCATGGTGCAGGAGGATGCGGACTATCTGCGGGCAAAGCCCGGCTCTGATTTCGCAAAGTTCTACGAGAACTGCTGCGGTCTGGACAGTGTGCGGACGATCTACCCCTCCATCACCTACCCGGTGCACGTGTCCATCCAGACCGGGTGCTACCCTGAAAAGACCGGGATTTATACCAACTATGTGTTCTCCACCAACGAGGTGGACCGGGACTGGACCTGGGACGCCCGGCTGATCCGCACGGACAATATCTTCGCTGCGGCCAAGCGGGGCGGGTATTCCACCGCTGCCGCCTTCTGGCCCGTGACCTCCTATGACCCGGACATTGACTTCCATTTGCCGGAGTATTGGCTGGCCCACCCGGGAGAGACCCTGCGGGGCGCCTTCATGGAGCGGGGGGCCAGCGAGGAGGTGGCCCGGCTGATAGAGAAGCACGCCCATCTGCTGCCCGAGGGCTACGAGCGGGGCGGCATGGCCAACGTGGCCAAGGAACCGGAGTTTGACGACTTTATGATCCACGTCACCTGCGACATCCTCCGGGAGTATAAGCCCGAGGTCATGTTCATTCACGCCAGCCTCATCGACTCCCTGCGCCACGCCAACGGCATTTTCTGTCCCAAGGTGACAGCGGGCCTTGATCTGGTGGACCGGTGGCTGGGGATGCTGTTCCAGGCCCTGCGGGACGCGGGCACCTTCGATGAGACAAACTTTGTCATCCTGTCCGACCACGGCCAGAACGACTACGCCCGGGAGGTGCGGCCCAATGTCTTTTTGGCCAGACGCGGCCTGATCCAGTTGGACGGCCGGGGCCGGGTGACGGACTACACGGTCTACGGGATGCACAACGGGCTGTCCATGGCCTTCTGGCTGAAGGACCCTGGCGACCGGCAGGCATACGACCGGGCCTATGCCGCCCTGAAGGAGATGGCGGCGGAGGGCCTGTACGGCTTTACCCAGGTGCTGACCCGGGAAGAGGCGGCGAAGAGGTTCCATCTGGACGGCGACTTCGCCTTTATCATCGAGGGAGACGGCTACACCTCCTTTACCGACCAGTGTACGGGTCCCGGGGTGGTCAATGTCCCCTTGAAGAATTACCGCATGGGCAAAGGCAACCACGGCCATATGCCCGATGTGGGGCCGCAGCCGGTGTTCTTCGCCAAGGGACCGGACTTTAAGGAGAACGTCATGCTGCCCCGGCGGGATATTGTGGACGAGGGCCCCACCTTTGCCCGGCTGTTGGGCGTTGAACTGAGAGACGCCCAGGGCACTGCTATGACCCAGCTGCTGAAAAACTGACGAACATCAAAACCGCCGCCAGGAGCCTTCGCTCCCGGCGGCGGTTTGCTTCAAAGGGTCAGATGCCCTTTCGGTGCAGATAGTAGGAGTAGAACAGCGGGAGGAGCGTGGCCAGAACGAGCAGGCCGGACAGCAGCCAGGCGTTCCACAGATGCAGCAGAGTCAGCACGAGGAACAGCAGGCCCGCTGCCACCCACAAAAAGCCGGTCAGGCGGTGGGTGCGGTCCCAGTTTTCCTCGCTGCTCAGCGTCCAGGGCAGGCGGATGCCCAGGGTGTCGCTCTGCTTGGTCTTGGGCAGGTAGTTGCCGATGACCAGGAAGAGGATGCCCACGAACAGGGGCGCCACGGTGGACACATGCATCTCATAGCCCAGTCCGGCGCCAAGGGTGATCGTGCCGCACAGCAGCGAGACTGCCGGGCAGCTCCACATGGTGATGCTCCGCAGGGCGGTGCTCATGTTCTCCTTTCTGGGGTCCCGGTCCATGGCCCAGCAGCAGAACAGGTCGATCG
>CAKUHX010000014.1 GCA_934659475.1 uncultured Oscillospiraceae bacterium | reverse complement strand
CCTCCTGACCGGCCCCGGGGGCGGCAAGGAAGATGTCGTTGAGATCCAGGATCCCGCTGTTGCGGCTGACAAGGATCACGCTGTCCCCTGCCTGAAGACGGGAGGAGCCCTCAGGGATGATGATCTCGTCCCCCCGGGCGATCACGGCGATGAGCACGCCGGGGCGCAGATGCAGGTTTTTCAGAGGGGTGTTCAGCCCCCTTGTGGCGGGACTTACCATAAACTCCATGGCCTCGGCCCCGCCGTTGGCGATGCGGTACAGGGCGTTCATCACGCTGCCCTGGGAGTTCTGCATCCCCCGCACCACCTGGAGGATATACTGGGCGGTGATCAGCTTGGGGGAGATGACGCTGTCCAGCCCGATGGACTGGGCGATGCCCACATAGTTCTGCTCGTTGGACTTGGCGATCACCTTGGCCACCCCCTGCTGAAGGGCGTAGAGAGAGACGATCAGGTTGTCCTCGTCCCGGTCGGTCAGGGCCACGAAGGCGTCGGAGGCGGACAGCCGCTCCGACTCCAGCAGCTGCTGGTCGCTGCTCTCCCCCTGGATGACCATGCACCGGGGCAGCTGTTCGCTGATCAGGCGGCAGCGGTCGGCGTCCCGTTCCAGGATCTTTACCTGCACCCGGGTGCGCTCCAGCAGCTGGGCCAGATAGAGGGAGATCTTTCCGCCGCCGGCGATGAACACGCTGTTCACCTTGGGGGTATAGCGGCCCAGGGTGCGGAAAAACTGGTCCAGGCTGCCCGGGCGGCCGATGAGATACAGCTTGTCCCCGGCCCGGGGCACAAAGGCGCCGTTGGGGATGATCACCCCGTCGTCCCGCTGGGCGGCGCAGAACAGCAGAGACAGCTTTTTCACCCGGTCAGACAGGTCCCGCAGGGGCTTGCCCACCAAAAAGTCCCCTTCCTGCAGGCGGAAGCCCATCAGCTCCACCTTGCCCCGGCAGAAGCTGTCGATGTTGGCGGCGGCGGGGAATCGCAGCAGGCGGGAGATCTCGGCGGCGGTGGCGCTCTCCGGGTTGATGATCAGGTCGATGCCCAGGTCGCGCTGGAGAGAGCCCAGGCCGTCGGTATACTCCGGGTCGCGGATGCGGGCGATGGTGTATTTGGTGCCCACATTTTTGGACATCAGGCAGCACACCATGTTGATCTCGTCGGAGTCGGTGGCCGCCACAAGGACGTCGGCCGTCTCGGCCCCCGCCTCCCTCAGGCAGTTGACAGACACGCCGCTGCCCCGCACCGTCATGAGATCCAGAGTATCGGACACCTTTTTCAGTGCCTCCTCCTTCCGGTCCAGAACGGTGATATCGTGCTTTTCCCGGACAAGCTGTTCGGCCAGAGTATAGCCCACCTTGCCGCTGCCCACGATAATGATCTTCAAAAAAACACCTGCTTTCTGTCTGCGGCGGTCAGGCCGCAGGGATGGGGATGTGGAGAAAACGCCCCGCCGCATGAAAACGGCAGGGCGTCTGTGTCAGGGTCAAACCGTCCACTCACCGTGGACCACGCCTACCAGGTACCAATGCCCGTCCATTGCCTGAAACACAAGCTTGAGAGAACACCAGTCCGCTCCTCCGTAGGCGGGGTCGATGGATGGATAGCAGAAGTCTACAAAGCGGCAGTCGGGATATGCGTCCGTAATATTCTCCAGGGCGTTCCCGGATACCATGATGCGGTCGATGCCGATCTGAGGGGCCTGGCAGTAGTCCACATTATAGACATACCGCTCAAAATAATCCAGCATGGTCATCTGGATAGGGTCGCCCTTGCCGTCGGTCATGCCCCAGACATAGGGGGTGTCGTCCTCGGCCAGCTTTTTGATCTGCTTGGCGGAGAAGTTCAGGTCCACATCGGGCTCTACCGTGGAGTAGGGCGTAAAGGACACCCCCAGCTCCGGGTGGACAAAGGAGGACAGGGCGTCCCAGTCCCGCTGCTGCATGGCGAGGGCCGCGGAGCAGGCGCTGTCCAGCAGAAGGAAGTTGTCCTTGCTGTTGAACTGGGCGGGGGCAGAGGAGCTGTCCTGGCCGGAGACGGCGAAATTGGCGGCATCAGTGACCGTAAGGTTGGAGAATACCCGGTTGACCTGGGGGTCCTGCTTGGGTGACCAGGGCAGGATACCGGGGGGACACAGGGTGCCCAGGAACAGGCCGGCGGCCAGCAGCCCGGCGCCCAAAAGGATACCTCTTTTCTTCAAGGTGTGTCCCTCCTTTCCTTTAAAA
This sequence comes from uncultured Oscillospiraceae bacterium, assembly GCA_934659475.1. GTDB lineage: Bacteria > Bacillota > Clostridia > Oscillospirales > Oscillospiraceae > Lawsonibacter. The sequence continues at coordinate 14,483 of CAKUHX010000014.1, read as the reverse complement.
TGCTCCCCGCTGCGGGAGCGGGGAAAACAGAAAATGAACACAATAACACTGTATTATATCATATCGCGGCAGAGATCGCAAGATGTGATCGACAGCGAAAAATGCCCCGGATGCGATCATTATTATACCGCACTTTTAGCATTTTGACAAGAACAGGGGGCGGATAACTTGCATCAGATGGAGAAAACAGCTATAATAATAAAAAATGCGGGGCCATGGGCTCCGCTGTTCCAGAAAGGAGCGCCGATCGATGAACGAGAAAGAGCGTACAGTTCAATTCCATATCCAGTGCAGGAAGGGGGATGTGGGCAGCTACTGCATCCTGCCCGGTGATCCCGGCCGGTGCAGGGCGATCGCCCAGTATTTCGACGACCCCGTCCATGTCAAGACAAACCGGGAGTATGAGACCTGGACCGGGACCCTGCTGGGGGAGAAAGTCAGCGTGGTCTCCACCGGTATCGGAGGCCCCTCCGCCTCCATCGCTATGGAGGAGCTGGCCAACTTGGGCGCGCACACCTTCATCCGCGTTGGCACCTGTGGCGGCATCGACCTGGACGTGCAGAGCGGGGATGTTGTGGTGGCCACCGGCGCGGTGCGCATGGAGGGGACCAGCCGGGAGTACGCACCCATCGAGTGGCCCGCTGTGCCCGACTTCGGGGTGACCTGCGCTCTGGTGCAGGCGGCGAAGGACCTGGGCCTGCCCTGGAAGGCAGGGGTCGTACAGTGCAAGGACTCCTTCTATGGACAGCATTCCCCCGGACGCATGCCCGTGTCCTACGAGCTGGAGCAGAAGTGGGAGGCGTGGAAGCGCCTTGGCGTGCTGGCCTCTGAGATGGAGTCCGCGGCCCTGTTTGCCGTGGCTGCCGCCCGCAGGGTGCGGTGCGGCTCCTGTTTCCATGTGATCTGGAACCAGGAGCGGGAGAAGGCCGGCCTGGACCAGAAGGAGGATGATGACACCACCACCGCGGTGCGCGTGGGGATAGAGGCGCTGAAGCTGCTGATCCGGCAGGACAAAGAGAAGCATTGAACGGCGCGGCCGCGGGGGAACGCCCCGCGGCCGCCTTTGTATGGGCAGGATCGCTGTAAAATGGAGAAAATCGCCATATCCCGGTTATGTAAATTTAGTTGTATTGTGGTCTTTTCCCCGGGGGAATTATATAGTACCATATATATGTGGGAAAAGCGGCTTCTCTTTTGAAGAGCCGCACTTGTGTATTGACAGTCTGGGAGAGACGACGATGACCATTTTTGACTTTATTTCCCTGTTCGGTGGGCTGGCTCTGTTCCTTTACGGCATGCGTCTGATGGGGGACGGCCTGAAGCACGGCTCCTCCGGCGCCTTTAAGACCGCTATGGAGAAGGTGACCAATAACCCGGTGGTGGGCTTTCTGCTGGGCCTGGCCGTCACCGCGGTGATCCAGAGCTCCACCGCCACCATCGTGATCACCTCCGGCCTGGTGGGGGCGGGGATCATCACCCTGCATCAGTCCCTGGGTCTGGTGCTGGGTGCCAATGTGGGCACCACCGTCACCGGCCAGATCATCCGCCTTCTGGATCTGAATTCCGACGGAGTGCCCTGGCTGAACCTGTTCAAGCCCTCCACGCTGGCCCCTATGGCCGCCATCATCGGCATCCTGCTGATCATGGCTTTCCACTTTCATAATTCCGACACCTTTGGCAGCATCGCCATGGGCTTCGGCATCCTGTTCACCGGCCTGCTGAATATGACGGCGGCGGTGTCCCCCTTGTCTCAGTCGGAGACCTTTACCCAGGCCTTTGTCCGCCTGTCCAATGTGCCCGTGCTGGGTTTCCTGGTGGGCACCGGGGTGGCTTTCCTCATCCAGAGTTCCTCGGCTACGATCGGCATCCTGCAGGCCCTGTCTGTCACCGGGGCCCTGTCCTTCAGCTCGGTGTATGCCATCATCATCGGCGTGAACATCGGCGACTGCGTCACCACCGCCATCGTGTGCTCCATCGGTTCTCGGGCGGATGCAAAGCGGACGGGTCTGGTCCACATCATCTTCAACTTGTGCGCTTCGGTCCTGGTCATTATTTCCGTACTGATCCTCCACTCCGCCGGCGTGCTGGACGGCATCTGGAGCGCTCCCATCACCTCCGGAGGCATCGCCAACGCCCACACGCTGTTCCGTCTGGCCTCCGCCGTGGTGCTGCTGCCCGCCTGCGGGCAGTTTGAAAAGCTGGCCCGGCGCATCGTCCCCGACGACAAGGTGCAGGGGGAGAATGTGGAGCAGGAGCTGAGCCAGCTGGACGAGAAGTTCTTCCGCTCTCCCGCCCTGGCCCTGGCCAGTGCCCATCAGGCCATCGATACCATGGCGCGCCTGGCTTGCACCGGAGTGAATGCCGCCATGGAGACGCTGGAGCACTACGACCGGGACGCGATCGAGCGCGTGAACGAGAACGAGGACCGCATCGACACCCTGGCCGACGCGGTGAGCAACTATCTGATCCGCCTGTCCCCCCACATGGAGGCCGACGATGACAGCGACCTGCTGAACTACTATATCCAGTGCTTTTCCGAGTTCGAGCGCATCGGCGACTACGCTGTGAACCTGACGGAGAACGCCCAGGAGCTGAAGGAACGGGGGCTGGACTTCTCCCATGTGGCCCGGGATGAGCTGAAGCTGATCCAGAGCGCGCTGAGCGATGTGACCCAGCGTGCCAGAGATGCTTTTGCTGGGAAGAGCGCGGATATGGCCCGCCATATCGAGCCGGTGGAGGAAGTGATAGACGACCTGGTGGCCACCCTGCGCAGCAACCATACCCAGCGGCTGCGGGACGGCCAGTGTACCGTATATGCCGGACTGACCTTTCTGGATGTGCTGACCAATGTGGAGCGTATCTCCGACCAGTGTTCCAACGTGGGCGTATACACGGTGGGGCTGCGACAGCCCGACCTGCTGAAGAGCCAGCACGACTATATCCGCCACCTGCACCAGGGGGAGGACCGGCAGTTCAATCAGGAGTACAGCCAGCTGCGCCAGAGCTACTACCAAAAGCTGAACGTGGTGGAGGAGACAGAATAGGGCATACAAAAAGCAGAGATCCGAATCCAGATCTCTGCTTTTTTCATGTAGTGCTTTGACTGGCGGCCGCTCTGGCCGCTTTCTTTTTTCGCTTGGCTGCCATATAGCGGTCCTCCTCGCTGAAGATGCAGCCGCAGTATTTCTGCATGTAAAAGCCGTGGGCCCGGGCAAATTCCTGTCCCGCCTGAAACAGGGGCCGGAAGTCCCGGTACAGGAACTCCACGCCGTACTGCTCCCCCATCTGCCGGGCGATGGCGGCAATGGCATCGTGCTTCTGATAGGGGGAGACCAGAAGAGAGGTGGTAAAGCTGTCATAGCCGTTCTCGGCGGCGTACCGGGCGGTCTCCTCCATGCGCATGCGGTAGCAGTAGGCGCAGCGGCCGTCGATATTGCCCGCCACGCTGCAGATAAAGGTGCGCAGGTCGTAGGATCCGCCGATGATCAGCTTCATGCCGATCTCGCGGCTGTAGTCCTCCAGAGTGCGCTTTCTGGCCTGATACTCCGTATAGGGATGGATGTTGGGGTTGAACCAGAAGCCGGTAACGGCGATCCCCTCCTGGTGCAGAGCATCGATGGGCCGGTTGGCACAGGGGGCGCAGCAGATATGCATCAAGGTGTTCATAGGCGGCTCCTTTTACTCCGGGGAGATGATGTCACATACAAGGCCGTTTTTCAGGGCATAGGCCAGGGTCTGGGCGGTCCCGCCCTTGGGCACGCCGTCATAGACCGCGATGATGCGGCTGGAGTGATCCACCATATAGTGGTTGCGCCGGATCATGCAGAAGCGGTCGTAGTGGTGCTGCACCAGGGTCTCGAAGTCGCACCGGTCCAGAATGGACTGATACCGCTGCCGCTCGGCGGCGGGCCAGCGGTCGGCCTGGCTTTCGCAGGGGCGGGCGCACTCCAGCGTGACGTCCGGATGATCCTGCCGCAGGGCCAGCACCCCCTCGGCAAAGTACAGGTCGCTGCCCAAGGCCATGCCGCAGATGAAGTGGCGGGATCCCGCGGCGCAGGCGGCCGCGATGGCGTCGGTCAGGCGCCGCTTCAGGGCGGTGCAGCGGGGGTCCCGCTCATCTGTCCCCCAGGGCAGCTTGTCCGGGCGGTGCCCGGTAAAGCAGCAGGTGTGTTCACGGTCCATATGGGGCCCTCCTCCTGTCTGGATCACTGAAAGGGGGGAAGTGCGCGTGCGGTGCAGAATAAGGGAAATTATACGGCGGGTGCCGCGAAGTGGAACAGTTTGTATTATTGTAACATGCCCCGACGGACAAGTCAAGAAAAATAGAACATATATTCTATTTTATTCAGGACTTTTCCTTGCTATTTTCCGGCGAAGCTGATATAATGGACCAGATGAAGCAAAATATGCATACGAAAGAGCAAGATATGCAAATTACGTTCTGTTTTTCATGAAGATATGGGAAAATCGCTTTGCACCCCAGAGGGGTGGGGCGCGGACAGAAAACTGGAGGTCACTATGAAAGGGATCGTTTTAGCGGCGGGAAAGGGCACCCGCCTTTACCCCATGACAAAGCCGGTGTGCAAGCCACTGCTGCCGGTGTACGACAAGCCCCTGATCTACTACCCCATCGCTGTACTCATGCAGGCGGGCATCTCTGAGATCCTGGTCATCGTGCCCCCGCAGGAGACGGCCACCTTCCGCACCCTGCTAGGGGACGGCAGCCAGTTCGGCGTCTCCATCTCCTATGCCGAGCAGCCCGTGGCCCGGGGCATCGCCGATGCCCTGCTCATCGGGGAGGAGTTCGTAGGGAAGGATCAGGTCTGCCTGGTGCTGGGGGACAACATCTTCTACGCGCCCACCCTGGCGATCTCCCTGAAAAAGGCGGCCTCTCAAAAGTCCGGGGCTACGGTGTTCGGCTACTGGGTGGAGGACCCCCGCCCCTTCGGCGTTGTGGAGTTCGACCGGCAGGGGAAGGCTATCTCTATCGAGGAGAAGCCGCGCTACCCCAAGAGCAACTATATCGTCCCCGGTCTGTACTTCTATGATGACCAGGTCATGGACATCGCCCACAGTCTGAAGCCCTCCGCACGGGGGGAGCTGGAGATCACTGACGTGAATCTGGCCTATCTGGAGCGGGGCCAGCTGCAGGTGGTGCCCTTGGAGAAGAACCTCACCTGGCTGGACGCCGGCACCGCCGACAGCCTGCTGACGGCGGGGCAGACCATCAAGCACATCCAGGACACCACCGGCCGCTATGTGGGCTGCCTGGAGGAGCTGGGCCTCTACGAGGGCTGGCTGACTCCGGAGCAGGTGCACGCCGCAGGGGCGGAACTGTCCATGACCCCGTACGGCAAATATCTTCAGTGCCTGTGACCGGGCGGGGAGGGCGCAGTATATTGGAAGGAGGGGGTGCGTTTCATGCGTGAGATCCTGATGCTGGCCACCGGGGGCACCATCGCCTCCAAGGACAGCGGGGACGGCTTGTGTCCCGCCATCACCTCAGAGGAGATCCTGGGCTATGTGCCAGAGGTGGGGCGGCTCTGCCGGGTGGACGCGGTGCAGCTGATGAATCTGGACAGCACCAATGTCACTCCCGCCCACTGGCTCCGGATCGTCCGGGCCATTCGGGAGAATTACGACCGCTACGACGGCTTTGTCATCACCCACGGGACGGATACCATGGCCTATACCGCCGCCGCCCTGTCCTATCTGATCCAGCAGTCCCCCAAGCCCATCGTGATCACAGGCTCTCAAAAGTCCATCTGCATGGCGGATACCGATGCCCGGCGCAACCTGTACCAGAGCTTTCTGTACGCCTGCGACCGGGGCTCCCGGGGGGTCAGCCTGGTGTTCGACGGCAAGGTGATCCTGGGCACCCGGGCGCGGAAGGAGCGCACCAAGAGCTGGAACGCCTTCTCCAGCGTGGACTACCCCGAGATCGCCGTGATCCGGGACGGCCGGATCATCCGCTACCTCACCCTTGACGAGGGGGGGCTGGAGCCCGCCTTCTATGACACCCTGGACGACCGGGTCCTGCTGCTCACCCTGATCCCCGGCATGGGGGCGCAGGCGCTGGAGCGGCTGAGGGACAGCTATCAGGCGGTGATCCTGCAGTCCTTCGGCGTGGGCGGCCTGCCCGGCGGGGACAAGGGGGAGCTGGCCCGGGCGCTGAAGGAGTGGCTGGACGCGGGAAAGACCGTGGTGATGATGACCCAGGTGTCCTATGAGGGCAGCGACATGACGGTCTATCAGGTGGGCCACGACCTGAAGGAGCGCTTCGGCCTGATGGAGGCCTATAACATGACCATGGAGGCCGCCGTGACCAAGCTCATGTGGGCCATGGGGCAGAGCAGCCGGCCGGAGGAGATCCGGCGGATGTTCTACCGGCCCGTTCAGTTCGACATCATCCGATAACGGAGGAACAGACAGAATGAAGTCCGGACACAAAGTCAAAAAGCTATTCAGCCTGCTGACGGCGGTGCTGTTGGTGCTGTCCATGGCGCCGGCTGCCTTTGCCGCCCCGCAGGCCCGGTGGGAGACCACTATTTTGTTCACCCATGACCTGCACTCCCACTTCCTGCCTCAGGATACGGAGGACGGCGGCCAGTCCGGGGGCTACGCCCGGCTGAAGACCGCCATCGACCGGGAGAAGGCCCAGCACCCGGACGCCCTGCTGCTGGACGGAGGGGACTTCTCTATCGGCTCCCTGATCCAGACCCTGTATGTGGACGAGGGGGCGGAGCTGCGCACCATGGGGGCCCTGGGCTATGACGTGGGCACCATCGGCAACCATGAATTTGACCATAAGGGCACCGGATTTGCGCAGATGCTGCGTTCTGCAGTGTCAAGCGGAGACACTTTACCGAAATTGGTGTGCGCCAATTACCGGCCCGCCGACGATAACCCGGACAAGCTGGACATCCAGCGGGCCATGGCTGCCTACGGCATGTCGGACTACACCCTGCTGGAGCGGGGCGGTGTGACCTACGGCATCTTCGGCATCTTTGGCAAGGACTCCCACGACTGCGCCCCCACCTCCGGCTTTGTTCTGGAGGACGCGGCGGCCAGCGCCCAGCGGTGTGTAGACGCCCTGAAGGAGCAGGGGGCCCAGGTCATCATCTGCCTGTCCCACTCCGGCACCAGCGACAAGAAGAAGGAGTCGGAGGACGAGCAGCTGGCCCAGAAGGTGTCCGGCATCGACGTGATCGTCTCCGGCCACACCCACACCACCCTGATGGAGCCCATCGTGGTGAACGATACCTATATCGTCTCCTGCGGGCCGTACTGCGGGAATCTGGGCTCCATCACCCTGACCGGCGTGTTCGGGGACAGCAAAAAGACCCTTGTGGACTACCACCTGACCCCCATCGACGAGCAGCTGCCCGGCGACGCGGGCATCGCCAAGATCGTGGAGGGCTGGAAGGCCCAGGTGAACTCCGGCTATCTGGCCCGGTACGGCCTGACCTATGACCAGGTGCTGACCCACTCGGACTTCGCCATGAGCACTCCCACCGGCGGCGTGCAGGAGAACAACGCCATCGGCGCTCTGGTGGCCGACGCCTTCCAATGGGCGGCGCAGGAGCTGCAGGCCGACCCCTATGACGGCCCCACCATCACCGTCACCGCCGACGGGGTGCTGCGCGCCCCCATCGCAGCGGGGGACATCACCACCTCTATGGCCTTCGATGTGCTGTCCATGGGGGTGGGGGAGGACGGCACCTCCGGCTTCCCCTTGGTGGACGTGTATCTCACCGGAAAGGAATTGAAGGCGGTGCTGGAGGTGGACGCCTCCGTCACCCCCATCATGAATGCGGCCCAACTGTATATCAACGGGATCGACTACAGCTTTGACACCCATCGGATGTTCTTCAACCGGGTCTATAGGGCCTTGCTGGCGGAGGAGACGGTGGAGCAGGATGGGAAAGAGACCCACATAGAGCGCACGTTGACCGAGATCGATGACGATAAGCTCTACCGGGTGGTCACCGGTATGTACTCCGCCCAGATGCTGGGCACGGTGAAGAGCAAGTCCATGGGCCTGCTGTCTCTGGTGCCCAAGGACGAAAACGGAAATGAGATCACCGATTTCTCCACCCGGGTACTGAAGGACAAAAACGGGAACGAGATCAAGGAGTGGTACGCCCTGGCGGCCTATTTGAAGACCTTTGGCCAGTCCGGCGTGCCCGCGAAGTATCACGACCCTGATGTCTGCGGTACCAAGCGTGTCAGCAGCAGCTGGAACCCCATTCAGCTGCTGCGCTCCCCCAACTGGATCACCCTGGCCGCCGCGGTCATCGTGGTCCTGCTGATCCTGCTGGCGGTGTTCATCCTGCGCAAGGTGGGCCGCCGGAGGAGAGATCGCCGCTATCAAGGCGGATACCGGGGATGAGGCTCAGGATGCTGGCAGCTGAGACTCATGAAGAGGCCCCGTTTATCTGACAGACCCAATGAGAGAAAAGGAGTGGTATTGGAATCATGTGTGACTGCGAGAAGATCGACCTGATCCCGCTGGACAAGGTGCTCGACACGTTCGGGGACAGTTCCGGCAACCTGATCGCCATTCTCCAGAAGGCGCAGGAGATCTACGGCTATCTGCCCATGGATGTGATCTATCACATCGCGGAGAAAACGGGGAACTCCCCCGCCAAGGTGCTGGGGGTTGCGACCTTCTATGCCCAGTTCCGGCTTCAGCCCGTGGGCAAGCATCTGATCATGCTGTGCAAGGGCACCGCCTGTCACGTCAACGGCGCAGACCGTATGGAAAAGGCCATCAGCGAGTATCTGGGCATCCACGACGGAGAGACCACCTCGGACGGCCTGTTCACCCTGAAGCAGGTGGCCTGCCTGGGCTGCTGCAGCCTGTCCCCGGTGATGATGATCGGGGAGGAGGCCTACGGCTCTCTGACGCCTGAAAAGGCCATCTCCATCCTGAAGGACTACCAGCGGAAGGAGGGCAAGGCCGTATGATGAAGATCATCGTAGGCGAGGGCAGCTGCGGCATCGCCGCCGGCGCCGGCAAGGTATATGACGAGCTTCAGGCTCTGCTTCAGCCCGGCGAGGACATCGCCCTGGGCGTCACGGGATGTATCGGCATGTGCTTTTTGGAGCCTATCGTGGACATCCGGAACGAGAAGAAGGAGCTGGTCCGCCGTCTGGTCCATGTGCGCCCCGAGGACGCGAAGACGATCATCTCCGCCCTGCGCTCCGGCGACCTGAGCCGGCTGGACGGCCTGACCATCCGGGACGAGGATGCCGCCTTCCTGTCCGCCCAGACCCGCATCGCCCTGCGCCGCTGCGGTGTCATCGACCCCACCAGCATCGACGAGTATCTGGCCGAGGGGGGCTATGAGGCCCTGAAGAAGGTACTTACCACCATGACTCCCGAGCAGGTCATCGAGGAGATCAAGATCTCCGGTCTGGCCGGCCGCGGCGGCGCCGGCTTCCCCACCTGGTTCAAGTGGAACGCCGCCCGTCAGTCCGAGGGGGAGGAGAAATACCTCATCTGCAACGCCGACGAGGGCGACCCCGGCGCGTTCATGGACCGCGCCGTCATCGAGAGCGACCCCCACGACCTGATCGAGGGTATGCTCATCGCCGCCTACGCCATCGGGGCGAAGGAGTGCATCGTATACGTCCGCGCCGAGTACCCTCTGGCCATCGTCCGTCTGAACCACGCCGTGGAGCAGGCCACCGCCAAGGGCCTGCTGGGCAAGAATATTATGGGCACCGGCTTCAACTGCACCGTGCGCATCAAAGAGGGCGCCGGCGCCTTCGTCTGCGGCGAGGAGACCGCGCTGATCGCCTCTCTGGAGGGCGAGCGGGGCATGCCCCGGCTGAAGCCCCCCTTCCCCGCCCAGAAGGGCTATCACCAGAAGCCCTCTAACATCAACAATGTGGAGACTCTGGCCAACGTGGCCTGGATCATGGCCAACGGCGGCGAGAAGTTTGCCGCCATGGGCACCGAGAACAGCAAGGGCACCAAGGTCTTTGCCCTGACCGGCAAGATCCGCCGGGGCGGTCTGGTGGAGATCCCCATGGGACAGACCCTGCGCCACGTCATCTTCGACATCGGCGGCGGCATCCGGGACGGCAAGCAGTTCAAGGCCGTCCAGCTGGGCGGCCCCTCCGGCGGCTGCATCCCCGCCCAGCTGCTGGACACCCAGATCGACTATAAGGCCCTGACGGCCACCGGCGCCATCATGGGCTCCGGCGGCATGGTGGTCATGGACGAGTCCACCTGTATGGTGGGTATGGCCCGGTTCTTCCTGGAGTTCACCACCCGGGAATCCTGCGGCAAGTGCGTCCACTGCCGTCTGGGCACCCGCCGTATGCTGGATGTCCTCATCCGCATCACCGAGGGCGAGGGTCAGCCCGGCGATATCGAGCTGCTGGAGGAGCTGTGCGCCGCGGTGAAGGACGGCGCTCTGTGCGGCCTGGGCCAGACGGCCCCCAACCCCGTTCAGACCACCATCCGGTACTTCCGGGATGAGTACGAGGCCCACATCAACGACAAGAAGTGCCCTGCCAAGGAGTGCGCCGCCCTGCTGCGGTACTCCATTGACCCGGACAAGTGTAAGGGCTGTACCGCCTGCGCCCGCAAGTGCCCCGCCGGGGCCATCGCCGGCCAGCTGAAGCAGCCGCATGTCATCGATCCCGCCAAGTGTATCCGGTGCGGCCAGTGTCTGGCCACCTGTAAGTTCGGCGCGATCAGTGTGGGTTAAGGGGGGACAGAACATGGAAATGATCAAGATCACGATCGACGGACGTGAGCTGACCGCTCCCGCCGGACAGACTGTTTTGCAGATCGCACTGGACAACGGGATCGAGATCCCCCACCTGTGCGACGATCCGGAGCTGAAAATTTACGGCGCCTGCGGCATGTGCGTGGTGCAGGCCGAGGGGATCGGCAAGCTGCTGCGCTCCTGCGCCACCGTAGCCACCGACGGCATGGTGGTCCACACCCACAGCCAGCGGGTGGATCAGGCCCGCAAGGTGGCCCTTGAGCTGCTGATGAGCGACCACAGCGGCGACTGCGTGGGCCCCTGCTCTTTGAACTGCCCCGCGGGCACCGACTGTCAGGGTTATGTGAAGCAGATCGCCCTTGGCAACGAGTATGAGGCCACCCGCCTCATCAAGGAGAAGATCCCCCTGCCCAGCTGTATCGGCCGGGTGTGCCCCCACCCCTGCGAGAAGGCCTGCCGCCGCCAGTATGTGGAGCAGCCCATCGCCATCTGCAACCTGAAGGCCTATGCCGCCGACCACGACCGGAAGGCGGAGCCCCAGGTGGCCCCCGCCACCGGCAAGACCGTGGCCGTCATCGGCGGCGGCCCCGGCGGCCTGACCAGCGCCTACTTCCTGGCCCGGAAGGGCCATAAGGTCACGGTGTACGACGCCATGCCCAAGATGGGCGGCATGCTGCGGTACGGCATTCCCGAATACCGCCTGCCCAAGGCTATTGTGGACGACGAGATCGCCCAGATCGCCGCCCTGGGCGTGGAGATGAAGAACAACGTCCGTATCGGCAAGGACGTCACTCTGGAGCAGCTGAAGGCCAGCCACGACGCGGTGGTGGTGGCCATCGGCGCGTGGACCAGCATGAAGCTGTCCTGCCCCGGCAGCGACCTGAACGGCGTTTGGGGCGGCATCGACTTCCTGGGTCAGGTAGCCCTGGGGAACAGGCCCGAGATCGGCCGCAGCGTGGCTGTGGTGGGCGGCGGCAACACCGCCATGGACGCCTGCCGCACGGCCGTGCGTCTGGGGGCGGAAAATGTGTACGTCATCTACCGCCGCACCCGGGCGGAGATGCCCGCCGAGGAGATGGAGATCGACGAGGCCATGGAGGAGGGCGTCACCTTCAAGTTCCTCACCAATCCCGCCGAGATCATCGGTGAGAACGGCAAGGTCACCGCCATCCGGCTTCAGGTGATGGAGCTGGGCGAGCCCGATGCCTCTGGCCGCCGCTCCCCCGTGCCCGTAGAGGGCAAGTTCGAGACTCTGGCCGTTGACACGGTGATCTCCGCTCTGGGCCAGTCCATCAAGGCCGACGGCTTTGAGGGTCTGGACAAGACCCGCAAGGGCACCATCGCCGCCGATGAGCAGACCTTCCGCACCAGCATGGAGGGGGTATTCGCCGTGGGCGACGCCACCAACAAGGGCGCTTCCATCGCCATCGCCGCCATCGGCGAGGGCGGCCACGCCGCCGAGGTGGTGGACGCCTATCTCAACGGTGAGGAGGCCAAATACGTCAAGCCCTTCGTCTCCGAGCGGCAGGTGAGCGCCGAGGACTTCAAGGACCGGGAGAAGCTGGCCCGCGCCGTGATGCCCAAGCGCCCGGCCGAGGAGCGCCGCCGTGATTTCCTGCCCGTGGATCTGGGCTTCACCAAGGAGCAGGCCATGGCCGAGGCCAAGCGCTGTCTGGAGTGCGGCTGCCACGACTACCATGAGTGCAGCCTGATCCGCTATGCCCGCCAGTATCCCATCCACCCCGAACGTCTGGGCCGCCGGGAGACCCACCCCAGCTATAAGGAGGAGAAGCTGGAGGTCATCCAGCGGGATCAGGGCAAGTGCATCCTGTGCGGCGTGTGTGTGCGGATGTGCGACGAGGTTGCCAAGCAGGGCCTGCTGGGTCTGGTGGGCCGCGGCTTCAACACGGTCATCAAGCCGGAGTTCCGGGACAAGGACGTGGCGTCTATCTGCGGCAGCTGCCGCAAGTGCGCCGAGGCCTGCCCCACCGGCGCTCTGAAGCTGCTGATCTGATCGGCATTCAGTTAAAGTCACCCCCTGTCCAAAGGACGGGGGTGACTTTCGTTTTACTTTTTCGGCCTGGATCTGAAGATCAGCGCCACTAGAAAGCCGAAGAAAGTGGCGGCGGTGATGCCCCCGGCCGCGGCGGTGATCCCGCCGGTGAGGGCGCCCAGAAAGCCCTGCTCCGCCACCGCTTTTTTGACCCCTTTGACCAGCAGATAGCCGAAGCCCGTCAGGGGCACCGTGGCACCGGCCCCGCCCCAGTCGGCGAGATACTGATAGACCCCCAGCCCGCCCAGAATGACACCCGCGGTCACATAGGCCACCAGGATCCGGGCGGGGGTGAGCTTGGTCTTGTCGATGAGCAGCTGCCCGATGGCACAGAGGATGCCGCCGCACAGAAATGCGTTCAGATACTCCATATGGTCACTCCTTTGCGTCTGCAGTGATCGCTACCGCGTGGCTGATGCCGGGAATGGACTCCCCTTGAAAGGCGGTGGTGGGGGAATGGAGGGCCCCGGTGGGGCAGAAGAGGATATTTTTCCAGCGCCCCTCCCGCAGGCCCGGCAGCAGGAGGCCCGCCAGCACGCTGGCACAGCAGCCGCAGCCGGAGCCGCCGCAGTGTACGTCCTGACTGTTGGGGTCGAAGATCAGCAGGCCGCAGTCGGCGTGGTGGGGCAGCTTTATCCCTTCACGCTCCGCCAGCTGGCGCAGCAGGTCGCTGCCCAGCCGCCCCAGATCGCCGGTGACGATCAGGTCGTAGAAATCAGCGCTGCGGCCGGTGTCCTCCAGATGGGTGCGGATGGTGTCCCAGGCGGCGGGGGCCATGGCGGCCCCCATGTTGTTGGTGTCCCGGATCTCCCGATCTACGATCTTTCCCGGGGTCACATGGGTGATGCGCGGCCCCTCTCCGGCCACGCCCAGGATCGCCGCCCCCGCCCCTGTCACCGTCCACTGGGAGGTGGGGGTGCGCTGACAGCCGTACTCCAGGGGGGTGCGGTACTGCCGCTCGGCGGAGCAGAAGTGGGAGGAGGCCGCCGCCGCCGCCCGTGCCCCGGCCCCGCTGTCCAGCACCAGGCTGGCCAGACACAGCCCCTCGCCCATGGTGGAGCAGGCCCCATACAGTCCGAAGAAGGGGATATGCAGGCCCCGGGCAGCGAAGGAGGAGCTGACGCACTGGTTCAGCAGATCTCCGGCGAAGAGCCAGTCCAGATGCCCCGGGGACAGCCCCAGCTTTTCCAGAGCGTGGTGCAGGGCCTTGCCCTGCATGGCGCTCTCCGCCTTTTCCCAGCTGTCCTGGCCGAAGGTGTCGTCCTTATCCACGCTGTCAAAGCAGCGGCCCAGGGGGCCTTCGCCCTCTTTTTTGCCGACGGCGCAGCCGGCGGCTAAAAGAAAAATATCACGGGTCAGACAGATGGTCTGCTGTCCCACCTTGTTTGCCATAACGATCCCTCCCATACGGTCGGGTACAGTTTGCCCGGAAAAGAGAAAACTATCCCCGCCGAAGATCTGCGCACTTTGAAAAGATCGAATGGAAAGACATGGAGAGAAGGGACTGGAAAAATTCACAGATGCGGATTATAATAAACGCATATCCATCCCGGCGGGGCCGGGGTGCTGACGGAGGATGATCATGGATCCGAACAAGAAGCGTTTTATTGCCTATATCTGCCCCAAGTGCCGCCAGTCGGTGATCGTGGAGCGGGATATGTTTGCTCTGGCTGCCGCCCCCAGCC
>CAKUHX010000013.1 GCA_934659475.1 uncultured Oscillospiraceae bacterium | reverse complement strand
GCCGGGTGGGGGTGGCGAAGTGCTGGTTGCCCCAGCCGCCCCGGCCGCCCTTACACAGGATGAAGGGCTCGGGCTGTGACATATCCCGGATGATCTCCCCGGTCTCGGCGTCCCGGATGATGGTGCCCCGGGGCACCTTCAGGATCAGATCCTCCCCGTTCTTGCCCGAGCTGCGCTTGCCCTGCCCGTCCATGCCGTTGGCGGCCACATATTTGCGCTTATAGCGGAAGTCCATCAGGGTGGACATATGGTCGTCCACTGTGACCACCACATTGCCGCCCCGGCCGCCATCGCCGCCGTCGGGGCCGCCGGCGGCCACATACTTCTCCCGGTGGAAGGACACCACGCCGCTGCCGCCGCTGCCGGAGCGGACGGTGATCCGGGCGGTATCCACAAAGGGTGCTGCCATAGGGGCACCTCCTTTATCTCAGTATTCCCCGCGGTCCCGCCCTCTATCAGGGGCGGCGCGGGAAAAAAGAAGCCGCAAACAGAAGCTGTTTGCGGCTTTTTCTGCGCATTTGATTACTGGGCGATCTCCACGATAGAGACCTGCTTGCGATCCTTGCCCAGCCGCTCGAACTTCACCTTGCCGTCCTTCAGGGCGAACAGAGTGTCGTCGCTGCCCTTGCCCACATTGACACCGGGGTGGATGTGGGTACCGCGCTGACGGACCAGAATGTTGCCGGCCAGCACGAACTGCCCGTCGCCGCGCTTCACGCCCAGGCGCTTGGCCTCGGAATCACGACCGTTACGGGTGGAGCCAACGCCCTTTTTGTGGGCGAAAAACTGTAAACCGATGTTCAGCATTGTCTTACACCTCCATGACTGAAATATGTTGGGGGTACTCCTCCGCCAGCTGCACCAGATAGACCATCAGGCCCGTCAGCAGTGCCTGACAGGTGCTCTCGTTGGTCTGTCCCAGTCCGCTGGGGAGCTTGAGAGAGAGGTATGCGTCCTTTTCCCGGACCTTGACCGGGGCTTCCAGCCCCAGCACGTCGTTCACCGTACATTCCACCACGCGCACAGCGCTGGTAACGGCGGCGCAGACGATGTCCTCTCCCGCTCCGGCATAGCCGCTGTGGCCCTTGACCTCAAAGCCCACAAGGCGGCTGCCCTGAGATGAGAAAGTGACGACGGTCATACTCAGGCCTTGATGGCGCCGATCTGGACCTTCGTGTAGGGCTGACGGTGGCCCTGACGCTTGCGGTAGCCCTTCTTGGGGTTATACTTGAAGATACGGACCTTCTTGCCCTTGCCGTTCTTCACCACGGTAGCGTCCACGGAAGCGCCCTCTACCACGGGGGTGCCGAAGGTGGCCTTGTCGCCGTCCAGGATAGCCAGCACCTGGTCGAAGGTGACTGCCTGGCCAGCCTCAGCCTCCAGCTTCTCGATGAACAGGGTGTCGCCCTCGCTCACCTTGTACTGCTTGCCGCCGGTCACGATGATTGCCTGCATTACGTTTCAACTCCTTCATTAACGGGCTCGCTCTTATAGGGGGGATGTCCGCTTTTTCCGCGCGCAAAGGCGCGCCCTATTCGATGCGGCTTTAGTATTTTATCAGTGAAAACCGCCGCTGTCAATAGCTCAGCGGCGGTTTTTCGCATATTTTCAAAACCCGCCGCGGCACACGGCCCGGCGCTCGATCTTCTCCAGGCCCTCTACCAGCTGCGCTCCGGTGATGTCGTCCCCGATCCACCAGCGGTCCAGCACCTGCATAGAGCCCGCCTTGCCCTGGCGCACCCGGCTGCACCCGTAGTGGGTGGTAAAGGTCAGCTTGATGCCCGCCTGGCGGAACTGCTGCACCGCCGTGCGTGACCACAGGCCGTAGGGGAAGGCCACGGCGATCAGGGGCACGTCCAGACCGTCCTCCAGCTCGCTTTTCGCCCGCTCCACATCCGCCGTCAGGGCCGCACGGTAGTCGCGCTCGCCCTCCCCCGGCTTCTGCAGCACGCCGTCCCGGTCCCACTCGCCGCCGGAGCGGTGATGCATCTCATAGGTGTGGCTCTGCACGCAAAGGACCCCCTTCTCCACCCAGGGGCGCACCTGCTCCCAGCTGAACCGGGGCGGATCCAGCACGGTCTCAGACCCCGGATAGGTGGTGCGGCCTACGGTGGCCCCGATGACGAACACCGTGGCCTTCATGCCGCACTCCTCCAGCACAGGGGCCGCTAGTTCCAGATTGGAGATATACCCGTCATCCATGGTGATCAGCACCGGCTTGTCCGGCAAAGGCGTGCCGTTTTCCACATGGTCCGCGATCTCAAAGGGGTCCACCGGGGTGTAGCCTGCCGCCTTCAGGGCCAGCAGCTGCTCCCGAAAGCGCTTGACGGTAACGATGGTGTCCACATCGCTGCTGTCCACGTCCATAAAGTGGTGATACATGAGCACGGGCACCGGGGTGCCTTGGCGGCGGTACAACTCGATCCCCCCCAGCAGCACCAGCGCCGCGGCGGCCAGGGCCGCCAGCAGCCGCGTCAGCTTCCGCCGGTCCATACGGTCCCACCCTGCGTTCATATCCTCTCGCCTTCCTCTTTTCTCCGTCCGCCCCTTACAGGGCCACGGTGACCAGATATTTCTCCATCAACGCCACGGGGTGATAGGACAGCTTGCTGGTGCGCAGGCCTTCGTCCCCGGTGTCGTCCTCCCGGTTCACAAAGGCCACCTCGCCCCCGGCATAGTGCTGGGTATACTGGGCTACCAGCATCTGATAGGCCCCCTGCACCTCCCGGTCGGCCTTCTCGATGTGGACGAACAGGGTGTCCCCCACCACTTCGCCCAGGGAGAAGCCCGCGATCTCGCCGTCCACCAGCAGCATCCCGCCCAGCATGTCGTACAGATCCAAGTGATCCAGCACCTCCCTGGTCTTGGCGATGTCCTCATGGAAGGCGGCAGAGACCTTATCATGGCCGGCCAGATACCGGTCCAGGAAGGCGTGCAGGGCGGGCACGTCCGCCTTGGCGATGGCCCGGAAGGACCAGTTGCCGTAGGTCTTCAGGAATTTGTTCACATGGTTGCGCTGGCTGCTGAACCTCTTGCCCTTGAAGTACATCAGGTCCTCCGCCCGGTACAGGTAGTCGAAGGAGTCCCGGTCGGGCTCGGCCGTGCTGCCCGGAAAGAACTGGAGCATCCGGTCCAGTTCGTCCTTGGGGATGGGATAGAAGTGCAGGGGCATATCCCGGCGGCGGCAGTACTCCGCGATCTGGCGGTAGTGCTCCGGCCGGCCGCCCCCCAGGGGCAGGGCAAAGGTGTCCCCCTTGCCGGGGTAGTACACCTTAAAGTACAGCGACCCATCGTAAATGGCCCACTCCGTGCGGTACAGATCCCGCCACAGGGCAACGGCCCCGGGGGTGGTATCACAGATGCGGCTGCCGCTGTACTTGAAGTACGGCCGCAGCCGGGGCAGGTCCTCTAATTGCAGCAGTTGAAAATTCAGCATATCTGTATCGTTTCCTCATTCCGGGGTATTATTCCCGGCGGTCCGGCCGTAATACCAGCCGGTCACGCCGTTCTTCTTGCATAAAAGCCCGCTCTTTTTCGTCCGCGCCACAAGGGACAGCCTGTCCCCCGGCGCCACGGGCAGCGCATAGTCGGTGGAGTCCTCGCACCACAGCTTATCCCCTGTGCGGCGCAGGTAGGTGTTCAGGATGGGCAGCACCCGGCCGCTCTCCAAATGGCGGCAGAGGGAGGTCTCCTCCCCCTGCTGTACCAGCTCCAGGGCGCTGCGGCCCCAGCGGATGTTCACAGAGTCGGCGCTCGCCTCCTGCCCGTCCAGAGCGGTGATCTGGGGCAGGCCGTCATAGGCCTGCCAGGAGAAGTCCTCCGCCCCCTCCTCCGGCAGGATCAGGGCGTTGAGCTGGCCGTCCAGCTTCAGCACGCAGCCGCCATCGATGGAGATGATCTTCCGCCGCCGCTCAAACAGGGGGGCGGCAGAGGGGATCTTGGGGTCATACAGGGTCACCGGCCAGTGGCCCACGATGACCCACTTGTCAAAGGAATATCCCTGGCCCAAAAAGTTGTCGTTTTTCATGCACGACCAGCGCTCCAGCCCCTCCATTCCCTGAAGGGAGGGCACGCCCCCGTGGACGAACACCAGGTGCTCCGTCTCCACAATGGTGGGCATGGCGCGCAGAAAGGCCCACTCCCGCTGGAAGGCAGCGCGCAGCTGCCGGCGCAGCAGGGGCAGGTCGTCCGTCCGGTCAAAGCCCCCCTCCCGGGCCATCTGCCGCAGGCAGGACTCCGGATGCTGGGGCAGGTAAGAGGAGAAAAAGCGGTCGTCCAGGGCGTCCGTCTCGAAAAAGCGGAGGACAAGGCCGTCGCAGTTGCCGCAGATGCAGTACACTGTGTGGGTCCGGGACAGGTCCATCACATGCCGCAGCAGGGCAAGGCTCTCCCGTCCCTTCTCCAGCACGTCCCCCACCAGCACCAGAATGTCCCGGCGGGTCAGCCCCACCTGCTCCATCAGTCCGCGGAAGAAAGGCAGGTTTCCGTGAATATCGCTGACGGCGATGATCCGCCGCCCGGGCTGAAACTCCGGGCGGGCAACGATCGCCCGATCCATAGCCTTCCCCCTCCTTCCTCAAGGATGACCGCTCTCAGCTCAGCCGGGCCTCCAGCGCGGCCCAGCCATTCTTCTCCCGCTTCTTCGTCACCGTCAGGCCGTGGACCGCCAGAGCGGCGGCCACCTCGTCGGCCCGGCTGTCGATGATGCCGGAGCACAGGAACACGCCGCCGGGGGCCATCAGCTGGGGCACCCGGGCGGACAGGGGGATGATCACATCGGCCACGATATTGGCCAGCACCAGGTCGTACCGCCGGGCGGCCAGACGGCCCGCCAGCTCCTCGTCCCCGATCACGTCCCCAGCGCACACATGGTAGATGTCCTTTCCGATGCCGTTCAGGGCGGCGTTCTCATAGGCCACCCCCACTGCCTTGGGGTCGATGTCCACAGCGGCGGCATATCCTGCCCCCAGCACCAGGGCGGCGATGGACAAGATCCCGCTGCCGCACCCCAGATCCAGCACGGAGCAGCCGGGGGCAGTGTGCTCCTCCACCCCCTCCAGACACAGCTGGGTAGAGGCGTGGGAGCCGGTGCCGAAGGTCAGGCCCGGGTCGAGATACACGGCCGTCTTCCCGGCGGGAACGGGCTGATCCTTCTCCCACTGGGGCACCACATACAGCCGCTCACCAATGGTCAACGGCTTATAGTACTTCTGCCAGCTGTAGGCCCAGTCGTTCTCCCCCAGCGCGGTCTGGCTGTACTCGCAGTCCAGCCCCTGGGTATACCGGGCCAGCTGGGCATGGCCATCCGCATCATCGGTGACATAGAACTTCACCCGGGCCACGCCCCTCATCTTCTCCAGCAGTTCATCGTCCACATAGTCCCAATACTGGCGGTTCTGCTCTAAAAACTGGCGGAACTCGCCCTCCTCCTCGATGACGATGCTGTCCATTCCGTTGGCCGCCAGACGGGCGGTCACCTCATCCAGCTTGTCCGCCGAGGTATTCACGGCGATCTCTAACCACTTCACGTCCTCCATCGGGGCGCCTCCGTTTCTTTTCCTCTCAGCGCCGGCTGCCCAGATGGAACAGGGCCAGTGTGCCGGGACCGGAGTGGGCGCCGATCACGGGGCCCACATAGTTGATGCGCACATCCTGTACGCCCATGCGTTCCTTCACCAGGCCGGCCACATACTCCGCATCCTCCATGCAGTCGCCGTGACTGATGAACACAGTCTGGCCGGCCGGGTCGATGGCCGTCTCCTCCATGCGGTCCACCAGAGCCTTCAGAGAGGCCTTGCGCCCCCGGGCCTTGCCGATGTTCACCAGCTTGCCCCCGTCGTCCACATGGAGCACCGGCTTGATCTTCAGCATGGTGCCCACCACGGCGGTAGTGGCGGAGATGCGTCCGCCCCGCTTTAAGAAGTGCAGGTCGTCCACGGTGAACTGGTGGCACAGGTGCAGCTTGTTTTCCTCCACCCAGTCCCGCACCTCTTCTATGCTCTTTCCCTGATCTTTCAGCTGAGCGGCGTGCCATACCAGCAGGCCCTGGCCCAGAGAGGCGCACAGGGTGTCCACGGCAAAGATCTTCCGCTGGGGATACTTCTCCCGCAGTTCCTCCGCCGCAAGGCGCGAGCTGTCATAGGTAGCGGACAGGCCGGAGGAGAAGGACAGCACCAGCACGTCGGTCCCGGACTGCAGAATGGGCTCCAGCATATCCAGATACTGGGAGATATTCACGGCGGCGGTGGTGGCCACCTCCCCCTCCCGCAGCATGCGGTAGAATACCTTCGGGTCCATCTCCCGGTTGTCCGGCCAGTTGTAATAGGTCTTTCCCCCCACGGTAAAGCGCAGGGGCAGCACCTGAACGCCGGCCTTCTCCGCCATCTGGGCGGAGAGATCTGCCGAAGAATCTGTCACGATCACATAAGACGCCATGTCGTTTCACTCCTTGTGAATGGGTCGCCCGCAGGCGGAACTTCAGGCCGATTATATCACAGCCGCGCGGGGGATTTCAACCATACCGTCAGCGGCGGTCACCGCGGCGGCGGCGCAGGCGCTCCATAGCCTGCTTGTGGTCGATCGAGCGCAGCTGGGGGAAAGCCTTCATCAGGCGGCCCTCGCCCAGCACCCGGCCATCCAGCTCGCCCCGCATGGAGTTGAACAGCTGCTCCAGCTCCTGCCGGCGCTGCTGGCGGCGCTGCTGCCGCTCCGCCCGCTGCAGCTCAGACTCCACCTTGTACTGGGCAATAGCCTGGCGGGCGCCGTCCAGATCCTCCTTCAGGTCGCCCCGGACGTCCTCGCTCCAGTCCTCCATATCCTCCTTGAAGCCCTGCACGCTCTCCTTGAAGTCGGCGCCCTTCTCCGCGGCGTCCAGCACCTTGTCGGCCAGGTTCTCGCCGAACTCGTTGGACGCCTCCCGGATGCGGCCGGCCAGCTGGTCGATGTGCTCCAGCTTCCGGTTGAGCTTGGCGATGGTGCTCACCGTGGCGGCCAGGTCCACCGCCATACAGGCGGCGAACACCCCCAGCAGCACCCAGCCCAGCCCCCGGGGCACCAGAGCGATGACCCACTGGATGGTGGGGTGCAGGATGTCCACCACGAACAGACAGGCCAGGCCCCAGGCGATGGAGAACTTCAGGCAGATGTAGCCGCCGATGTTGAAGGGGTCGTCGGAGTAGTCCCACCAGCGCTGGTGGAACAGCTTTTCCAGCACGAAGCCGGTGACCAGCTCCAGCAGAGAGGTCAGCACCACCGACCCCAGGAACAGCAGGATGAAATGCTGCTTCAGGGGGGTCAGGCAGGCCAGGATGATGACCACGCCGAAGCCGTAAATGGGGCACACCGGCCCGTTCAGAAAGCCCCTGTTGACGAATTTGCCCGTCTGAAGGGCGGCGTAGCTCACCTCGGTACACCAACCGAGGAAAGCGTATACGAAGAAAATACACAGGAACTGATACAGCTGGCCCATAGGAAGGATCCCCCGTTAAAATACTGTAATGTGTGCTACAGTATAATGGCTTTCCGAAAAAAAGTCCAGCATTTCCCGCCTGTGGACATCTTTTCCGGCTTTTGGACGGAAAACTGCCCTCCGGACGGCAGTCCGGGGGGCAGTTTGCACCGTTTATCTGCTGCGCCTGAGCACCTCGCACACCAGCTCATAGGTCCGCTGGGTGGACGGCACGTTCAGCCGCTCCCGGGGAGAGTGGACATCATGCAGCTCCGGCCCCAGGGACACGGCATCCATCCCTGGGAACTTCTCCATCAGCAGGCCGCACTCCAGCCCCCCGTGGGTCCCGGCGATGACGCCCTTCCTGCCGTACACCGCCTCATAGGCCCCGGCCACCGTGTCCCGCAGCCGGGACTGGCGCTGATACTGCCAGGCGGGGTACTCGCTGCGCTTGTCCACCCTGCCGCCGGCATGCTCCACGATAGACCGCACCCGCTGCTCCAGCATGGCCTTCTGGCTGGCCACGGAGGAGCGCACCGCATAGCTGAAGTGCAGCCCGTCCCCTTCCAGCGCCATGACCCCCAGGTTCAGAGAGGTCTGCACCAGCCCGGGGAAGTCGGCGCTCATGGCCTGTACCCCCTGGGGCAGGGCCAGCAGCACATGGAGCATCCGGCTGGTGGTCTGGGCATCCAGCGCGGCGGTGAGGTCCGCCCGCTCGCAGGTCAGGGCGATCCCGTCATCACAGCCGGCGTACTCATTCTTCAAAATGGCGTCAAACTCCCGAACGAACGCCTGGAACTCCTCCCCGCTCCCGGCGGGAAGGGCGGCAAGGGCCTCGCTCCGGGGGCAGATCACGTTGTCGAATCTTCCGCCCCGGATGTCCGCCAAGCGCAGGCCGGGGAACCGCTCCATGGCGGAGTACAGCACCCGGCCCATCTGCTGGTTGGCGGAGGCCCGGCCCAGGTTGATGTCGCAGCCGGAGTGGCCCCCGTGCAGGCCGGAGATAGTTAGGTGGAAGCCTGTCTCCCCCTTCAGGGGCTGCTTTTCTCCGGGCAGCAGGCAGTCAAGGCGCATCCCGCCGGCACAGCAGACGGTGAACACTCCCTCCTCCTCAGAGTCCAGGTTCAGCAGCTTCCGGCTGTGCAGCCCCGCAGGGTCCAGAGCGTGGGCTCCGTCCATGCCCACCTCCTCTTCCACGGTGAACACCGCCTCGATGGGGGGATGGGGCAGGGTGTCGTCGGACAGGATAGCCAGGATCATGGCCACGGCGATGCCGTTGTCGCCCCCCAGAGTAGTCCTGTCCGCCCAGACCCACTGGCCGTCGGTGCGCAGGTCAAGGCCCTCCTTGGCCATATCCTTGGTGCAGTCATCGGTCTTGGCGCACACCATGTCCATATGTCCCTGAAGCATGATGGGGGCGGCGTCCTCATATCCGGCGGAGCCGTCCTTCCAGATGACCACGTTGTTGCAGGGCTCCTGCCGGTACCGCAGACCCAGCTCTTTGGCAAAGCCCACACACAGGTCGCTGATCTGCTTTGTGTTGCCGCTGCCGTGGGGCACGGAGCACAGGGCCTCGAAATACTCAAACACCTTTGCGGGCTTCAGCCCGGATAAAACCGCCATAGCTATCCTCCTGTGGGCGCTCCGCGCCCGTTTTGATCCTGTACGCCCGGCGCGGACAGCGCCGGGTCCTTCGCCCCCTATGATAGCAGAATCCCCGCCCTTGTCAAGGCCGCCCGGCCGTGGTATGATGGGTGCCGGCGGCCGTCTCCGGCCGCATCATCCCAGGTCGCGGCGGCGCAGGCCGCCAGGAAAGGAGCCTTCCCATGGCAGAAAAGAAAAAGATCATTTTGGATGTGGACACCGGCACTGATGACGCCATCGCCATCATGACGGCCTATCTGGACCCCGGACTTGACCTGCTGGCCGTGTGCACCGTGGCGGGCAACAAGCCCCTGCCCTATACCACGGAGAACACCCTGCGGGTGCGGGACGTGCTGCAGGCGGACTTCCCCGTCTATAAGGGCTGCGCCACCCCCATGGTGTCCACCCTGCTGCCCAACCGCCACGGCGGCTACTCCGGCCAGCGCACCATCGTAGAGGGCATGGACGAACCCATCGAGATCCACACCGACTATCTGGAGCTGCCCCCCTCCACCCGCACGGTAGAGAAGGAGCACGCCGTCTGGTTCTATATCGACACCCTGATGCACAGCGCCGGGGACATCACCCTGGTCCCCGTGGGCCCCCTGACCAACATCGCCATGGCCATGCGGCTGGAGCCGGAGATCTGCAAGAAGATCCGCGAGATCGTTCTGATGGGCGGCGGCTATCAGCGCACCAACACCACCGCCGCCGCCGAGTTCAACATCTGGGCTGATCCCGAGGCCGCCCAGATCGTCATGGACAGCGGCTGCCCCATCCGCATCATCCCCCTGGACGCCACCCACCACGGGGGCTGCATCAACGCCGACGAGAGCCGCGAGTTCCGCGCCCTGGGCACCGCCCTGGGCAAGGCGGTAGCCGACTGCGTGGACCACCGCATCCTGGCCTACAGCCACCTGCAGCCCATGGACCGGCTGGACTCCGCCCCCATCCACGACGCCCTGGCCGTATGCGCCGTGGCCCACCCGGAGATCATCACCAAGTCCATCTTTACCCGGGTGGACATCGACATCTCCGGCGGCTTTGCCGATGGGCAGACCATCGTAGACCCCCGGACCTATACCGACCGGCCCAAGAACGCCACCTTCGCTCTGGACGCCGACCGGGAGATGTTCGCCCGCTGGATGATGGACTGCATCAGGAGCTTCCAGCCCAAACAGTAAAGATCAGCCCCCGGCCTGATGGCCGGGGGCTGTTGAGACTGTCGAAAAAGTGGCGAAGCCGTTTTTTCGATGGCTTCAGATCACATAGTCAAAGCCGGCGTCCTCCCGCCGGGTCAGGTCGGCGATGGTGAACCTGTCCAGATAGTCGTTCACCAGATCGTTCAGCCCCTGCCACAGGGACAGGGTGCGGCACTGGGCCGCCCGGGAGCAGGGGGCGCTGCCCTTCTCCAGACAGGCCACCGGGGCCAGCGAGCCCTCCATCAGCCGGATGATCTCCCCCGCCGTATACTGGTCGGGCGAGCCCACCATCCGGTAGCCGCCGCCCTTGCCGCGCACTCCCTCCAGCACCCGTGCCTTCACCAGCTCCTTGACGATGCTCTCCAGATACTTCTCCGAGATCTCCTGCCGGGCCGCGATCTCCTTCAGCGGGATATAGCCCTCCCCCTGGTGCTCCGCCATATCCACCAGTACCCGCAGGGCGTACCGCCCCTTTGTGGAGATCATCATAAAAAGCCGCCTCCTCCGGCGCCCGCCCCAGACCTTGGGCCGCAGCGCGCCGCTTCTGTTTCTCCCGGTCTCTTCCCCGCTCCCTGCCCCGGGGGGCAGGGAGCGGAAAGCAGGACCGGCATCCTTGTTATTCCTATTATACCAAACGGTTGATAGGATTTCAACGAGATTTTTTTATTTTACCCTTGACAATTTCCAGTCCGCGAAGTAAAATACCGATAAACCTATATGAAAGGTTGGTATTTGAATGGACCACTTCCTGCTCCACGGCCGATGTTGCCCCCTGTCTCCTGTATGAACGGAGGAGCGGCCCGCTCCTCGATAGGATCCCAAACATTCTGAATACTATGATAGGAGCGATATGATCATGAGCAAGATCTATACCTCTGCCGATCAGCTGATCGGCCATACCCCCCTGCTGGAGCTGACCCATATCGAAGCCAATCAGGGCCTTCATGCCAAGCTCCTGGCCAAGTTGGAGTATTTCAACCCCGCCGGCAGCGTGAAGGACCGCATCGGCAAGGCCATGATCGACGACGCCGAGGCCCGGGGCCTGCTGAAGCCCGGCTCGGTCATCATCGAGCCCACCTCCGGCAACACCGGCATCGGACTGGCCAGCGTGGCCGCCGCCCGGGGCTACCGCATCATCATCGTCATGCCCGAGACCATGAGCGTAGAGCGCCGTCAGATCATGAAGGCTTACGGCGCCGAGCTGGTGCTGACCGAGGGGGCCAGGGGCATGAAGGGGGCCATCGCCAAGGCCGATGAGCTGGCCCGCGAGATCCCCAACAGCTTCGTGCCCGGCCAGTTCGTCAACCCCGCCAACCCTCAGGCCCACTATGAGAGCACCGGCCCCGAGATCTGGCAGGACACCGACGGCAAGGTGGACTTCTTCGTGGCCGGCGTGGGCACCGGCGGCACCATCACCGGCACCGGCCGCTATCTGAAGGAGAAAAACCCGGACCTGAAGGTGGTGGCGGTAGAACCGGCCTCCTCCCCCGTCCTCAGCCGCGGCACCGCAGGCCCCCACAAGATCCAGGGCATCGGCGCCGGCTTTGTTCCCGAGGTGCTGGACACCAAGGTGTATGACGAGGTCATCGCGGTGGACAACGACGATGCCTTTGCCGCCGGCAAGCTGGTGGGCCGCAAGGAGGGCGTTCTGGTGGGCATCTCCTCCGGCGCGGCGGTGTGGGCCGCCATCCAGCTGGCCAAGCGGCCGGAAAACCGCGGCAAGAACATCGTGGTCCTGCTGCCCGACACCGGCGACCGCTACCTGTCCACTCCCCTGTTTCAGGACTGACGCGCCATAAACACCAAGGGCCTGCCGCGAACGCGGCAGGCCCTCTTGTATCCCTTTCCCCGGCGGATCATTTTTTCTTCCCCCTTGCCCGGCGGAGAAAAAGGAGCTATACTATGGAAAACATCATTTCGCCCGCGGGCGAGGAACAGGGAGGACATGACCATGGCAGGAACGGTACACCCGGCAGAAAATCCCCTGCTGATGCAGCAGGCGGAGCAGGAGGCGGCCAGCGCCGCCCGGCAGCTGGCCCAGGCAGCCCATCTCCATCGCGGTCAGATCGTGGTGGTTGGGTGCAGCACCAGCGAGGTAGTGGGCCATCAGGTGGGCAGCTGGTCCACGCCGGAGGTGGCCCAAGCCATCTTCCGGGGGCTGAACGGCGTGTTCGCCCCCATGGGAGTTTACATCGCGGCCCAGTGCTGCGAGCATTTGAACCGTGCCCTGATCGTGGAGCATGAGGCCGTGCCCAATGGGGAGATCGTCAATGTCATGCCCCAGCCCAAGGCGGGCAGTTCCTTTGCCACCGCGGCCTATGAGAGCTTCCGCCATCCCGTGGCCCTGGAGGAGATCCGGGCCGACGCCGGGCTGGACATCGGCGGCACCCTCATCGGGATGCATCTGAAGAAGGTGGCGGTGCCCGTCCGGCTGGAGCAGGACCACATCGGCCAGGCCATCCTTCTGGCCGCCCGCACCCGGCCCAAATTCATCGGCGGCGACCGGGCCATCTACGACGAGAGGCTGAAGGACGGCTACCCCTGCTTTGACTGACCTGTAAAAACTGCTCCCCCGGCGGTGCCGGGGGAGCAGTTCTTTTTAGGCCTTGCGGCACTCCTCATAGGTATCCACCACCGCCTTATCCGGGGCGGGGGTGAGCAGGGACACCATCACGATGGCCGCGCAGGCGCACAGGAAGGCGGGCAGCAGCTCGTAAATGGCCCAGGCGCCGCCCATGGGGGCGATGAGGTACTTCCAGATGAAGACCATGCCGCCGCCTACGATCAGGCCGGCCAAAGCGCCCTGTTTGTTGGTGCGCTTCCAGAACAGGGAGAACAGCATCACCGGGCCGAAGCTGGCGCCGAAGCCCGCCCATGCGAAGGACACCACCCGGAACACGGAGCTGTTGGGGTCCCAGGCCAGGAGCACGCCCACGATGGCGATCCCCAAAACGGTGATCCGCGCCGTGCGCATGGTGGCCTTTTCATCCATTTTGATGCCCAGAAAATCCTGCATCAGGTCCTGAGACACGCTGGAGGCGGCGGCCAGCAGCTGGCTGTCTGCGGTGGACATGGTGGCGGCCAGAATACCGGACAGGATCACGCCGGCGGCGACGGCCAGCAACAGCCCATGCTGGCTCATCAGGTCGGACAGCTTGATGATGATGGTCTCGGCCTCGGCGCTGGTGGACAGGAAGGGCACCTTGCCCGCAGCGGTCACGCCGTTGCCGATGACACCGATGGCCACGGCGATGGCCATGGAGATGACCACCCACACGGTGGCGATGCGGCGGGAGGTGTTTAGCTTCTCCGCGTCCTCGATGGCCATGAACCGCAGCAGGATGTGGGGCATACCGAAGTAGCCCAGGCCCCAGGCCAGAGTGGACACGATGGACAGCAGGCCGAAGCTGGCGGCGCTGCCCGTGGCCGCGTCATACCCCCGGGTCAGGTCCAGGTAGCCGGGCAGGGCCCGGGCGTTCTCCATCACAGCCGCCGCGCCGCCGGCCTGCCGAATGCCGAAGAAGACGATGATGATCAGGGCGACGGTCATAAAGACGGACTGGATCAGGTCGGTAAAGCACACGGCCATAAAGCCGCCCATCACCGTATACAGGATGACCACAAGGGCGCCCACCACCATGGCGGTGTGGTACTCCACGCCGAACAGGCTGCTGAACAGGGTGCCGATGGCCTTGAAGCCGGAGGCGGTGTAGGGCACGAAGAAGATCAGGATCAGCACCGCGGCGATGCAGCCCAGCAGGTGCTTCTGATCCCCGAACCGGCGGGAGAAGAAGTCGGGCACCGTGATGGCCCCCAGATGGGCGGAATACCGGCGCAGGCGGCGGGCCACGATCAGCCAGTTCAGATAAGTGCCCACGGCCAGACCGATGCAGGTCCAGGTGACCTCCGGCAGGCCGCAGAGGTAGGCCAGACCGGGCAGGCCCATAAGCAGATAGCTGCTCATGTCGCTGGCCTCGGCGCTCATGGCGGTGACCAGGGGGCCCATCTTCCGGCCGCCCAGATAGAAGTCGTCCGAGCTGCCGCTGCCGCCCTTTTTGCTGAAGTATACGCCAACCAGCACCATAGCCAGAAGATAGGCCGCGATGGTGGCGCAGATGATGATCTGTGCGCTGTTCATGTTATGTCTCTCCTTTTCCGTTCCACACAGGGATCTGCAACGGAGACGATCATAGCACGATCAAGACAAGAATGAAATACAGAACCATGTATAGAATTTATCCTGTACACAGTTCTGTAATTCATCAATTTTTCTTTTATTATCAATCGTTTTAAGCTGAACGAATATTCGACTTTATTATAAAACTAAAAATAAAATTTTTGCAGACTGCACATACAGCCCCGCCTTTTCCCCGGCATTTCCCGTCAAAGCTTCCCCTCATCCCGCCCGGAAGCTGGCCAGAAACAGGGGGGTGGTCTTGTCCGCATAGGCCACCAGGGAGTAGTCCCCGCCGCACAGGCACCAGTCGTACAGCTGGGCCCGCTCCCACATGGCAAAGGCCCGGACGATCTCATCCTGGGTCAGTTCGGGGCGGAACTCCCCCCGCTGAGCCCCCTGGCGGACGATCTGCCGCAGCAGCTTGAAGTAGACCCGGCTGCGGTCCAGCAGGTGCTTCTCCCCCCGGGCCAGCAGCTGGGTGGACAGCAGGCGGGTGAGCAGGTCGATGGACACGCTGGACTCGATCATCACATACAGCTCATGGTTGATATAGGCCAGCGTCTCGATGGCCCCCTTCTCCGGGCTGAGGGTGGGGATCAGCTCCTCATACCTCTCGTCAAAGACGTAGGCCAACGTGCCCATCAGGGCATCCTTGCCATCAAAGTAGTGGTAAAAGGAGCCCTTGGACGTGCCCGACTCATAGACGATGTCCTCCACCGTGGTGCCCTCGTACCCCTGTTCGTAGAAGAGTTTCCAGGCGGCGGAGATGATGCGTCCTCTGGTGTTCCGGCTGCTTTTTCTGGGCATGGACGCTCCTCCTTCCAAAAAACGCGCCCTTCGGCAGGCGATTTTCTATATTATCCGAGATTTTTGTCCCGCCGTCAACTGATTTATTTACATCCCGACTTCACTGTGATAAAATGCCCGTGACAGAGACGAAAGGAGGCCCGCCCCGTGGCCTACAGCTTTTTCCCTATGATCGCCCGGATGCGGTATATCAACCGCTGGGGGCTGATGCGCAACACCCAGACGGAGAACATCCAGGAGCACTCCCACATGGTGGCCGTGCTGGCCCACGCCCTGGCCGTGATCGAAAACGAAAAGTTCGGCGGACAGGTGGATCCGGGGCAGGTGGCCGTGGCCGCCCTGTACCACGACGCCAGCGAGATCCTCACCGGCGACATGCCCACCCCCATCAAATACGACAACCCCGCCATCCAGAGCGCCTATCAGCAGGTGGAGGCGGTGGCAGAGCAGAAGCTGCTGTCCATGCTGCCGGAGGAGCTGCGTCCCGCCTATGAGGATGCCATCACCATCCCTGACCCCGAGGTGAAGGCTCTGGTGAAGGCAGCGGACAAGCTGGACGCCTATTTGAAATGTGTGGAGGAGCTGAAGGCGGGCAACGCGGAGTTCCGCAAAGCCAAGGAGCAGACCTACGCCGCCCTGTGCCAAAACCCCATCCCCGCCCTGCGGTACTTCATGGAGCACTTCCTGGCGGACTTCTCCCTCACGCTGGACGAGCTGAACTGAAATTTCCAATTTTTATTTTTTGATAGGAGGCAGCCGTATGAGAGCCATCGTCACCGTACTGGGCAAGGACCGGGTGGGCATCACCGCCAACGTGTGCGCCCTGCTGGCCAAATATGACATCAATATCCTGGACATCACCCAGACCATTCTGCAGGAGTATTTCACCATGGTCATGCTGGTGGACACCTCCGCCTGTCCCGTCTCCATCGGCGAGATGCGGGACATTCTGGAGAAGGACGGGCAGGAGCAGAGCCTGTCCATCCGCATCCAAAGAGAAGATATTTTTAATGCTATGCATAGGATCTGAGGGGTGATGACCATGCTCAACTCAAGTGAGATCTTACAGACCATCGACATGATCGACCAGCAGCACCTGGATGTGCGCACCATCACCATGGGCATCTCCCTGCTGTCCTGCGCCCACAGCGATGTAAAGACGGCCTGCGATAAGGTATATGACAAGATCACCCGCTATGCCGAGCATCTGGTGGCCACGGGAGAGGCCATCGAGAAGGAGTTCGGCATCCCCATCGTGAACAAGCGCATCTCCGTCACCCCCATCGCTCTGGTGGCCGCCGCCGCCGACACGGACAACTACACTCCCTTCGCCCAGGCCATGGACCGGGCGGCCAAGATCTGCGGGGTCAACTTCATCGGCGGCTTCTCCGCTCTGGTACAGAAGGGGATGACCGAGGCCGACCGCATCCTGATCCGCTCCATCCCAGAGGCCCTGTCCACCACGGACATCGTCTGCGGCAGCGTGAACGTGGGCTCCACCAAGGCGGGCATCGACATGGATGCCGTGGCCCTCATGGGCCGGACGGTGAAGGAGCTGGCTGGACGCACCGCCGACCGGGGCGGCTTCGGCTGCGCCAAGCTGGTGGTGTTCTGCAACGCGGTGGAGGACAACCCCTTCATGGCGGGCGCCTTCCACGGCGTGGGCGAGCCGGAGCGGGTCATCAACGTGGGCGTCTCCGGCCCCGGCGTGGTGTACCACGCCCTTCAGGCGGTGAAGGGCCAGCCCTTCGACGTGGTGGCCGAGACGGTAAAAAAGACCGCCTTCCGCATCACCCGCATGGGCCAGTTGGTGGCCCAAGAGGCCAGCCGCCGTCTGGACACCCCCTTCGGCATCGTGGATCTGTCCTTGGCCCCCACCCCCGCGGTGGGCGACAGCGTGGCCCGCATCCTGGAGGAGATGGGCCTTGAGGTGTGCGGCACCCACGGCACCACCGCCGCTCTGGCCCTGCTGAACGACGCGGTGAAGAAGGGCGGCGTGATGGCATCCTCCAGCGTGGGCGGCCTGTCCGGCGC
>CAKUHX010000012.1 GCA_934659475.1 uncultured Oscillospiraceae bacterium | reverse complement strand
TGCGCACTGTCACCGCTTCCGCCATCACCGATACCGTCGCCCGCCTGGGCCTACAGGCCAACTTGAAGCTGCCGGAGGACGTATCCGCCGCCCTGGCCCGCAGCCGCCGGACCGAGCCCTGGCCCTTGGCAAAGACCACCCTTGACCTGCTGTGGGACAACATGGAACTGGCCGACCAGCGCCAGCTGCCCATCTGCCAGGACACGGGCATGGCCTGTGTCTTTGTGGAGCTGGGCCAGGACGTTCACATCGAGGGCGACTTTGAGCAGGCGGTCCACGAGGGGGTCCGCCGGGGCTACGGCGAGGGCTATCTGCGCAAGTCCATTGTGGCCGACCCTCTGCGCCGGGTGAACACCGGGGACAACACCCCCGCCGCCATCACCCTGCGTCTGGTCCCCGGGGACGGTCTTTCCATCACCGTGGCCCCCAAGGGCTTCGGCAGCGAGAACATGAGCCGTCTGGCTATGCTCAAGCCCGCCGATGGCGTTCAGGGCGTGAAGGACTTTGTGATCGAGACCGTGCGTCTGGCCGGGCCCAACCCCTGCCCGCCCATCATTCTGGGCATCGGCATCGGCGGCAGCTTTGATAAGGTGGCCGGGCTGGCCAAGCACGCCCTGCTGCGGCCCATCGACCGACCCGACCCCGACCCCTTCTACGCCGGGCTGGAGCAGGAGCTTCTGGACGAGATCAACGCCCTGGGCATCGGGCCCCAGGGCTTCGGCGGCCGCACCACCTGCCTGGGCCTGTCCATCGAAACGGCCCCTACCCATGTGGCCGGTCTGCCCGTGGCGGTGAACGTAAGCTGCCACGTCACCCGCCGGGCCAGCGCCCAGCTGTAAGGGAGGGTCACACCATGGAATATCAACTCACCACCCCCGTCACCCGGGAGATGCTGGCCCCCCTCCGGGCGGGCGACACCGTACTGCTGTCCGGCACGGTCTATACCGCCCGGGACGCCGCCCACAAGCGCATGATGGAGCTGCTGGACGCGGGCAAGCCCCTGCCTTTCCCCGTAGAGGGCTCCGCCGTCTACTATGTAGGGCCCACCCCGGAGCGCCCGGGACAGGTCATCGGCTCCGCCGGGCCCACCACCAGCGGCCGCATGGACGCCTACTCCCCCCGCCTGCTGGACCTAGGTCAGGCCATCATGATCGGCAAGGGTGCCCGGAACCAGGCAGTGAAGGACGCCGTGGTGCGCAACGGCGCGGTCTATCTGGCTGCCCTGGGGGGCGCCGGGGCCCTGATGGCCGCCAGCGTGAAGGAGCTGGAGGTCATCTGCTGGGAGGATCTGGGCTGTGAGGCGGTGCGCCGCCTGACGGTGGAGAACTTCCCCCTTACAGTCATTTTAGACGCCCACGGGGGCGACCTGTATCAAAGCGGCCCCGCCGCCTATCTCGCCAGTCTCTGACCCTTCCCGCCCGCGGGGGCCCTGCCCCCGGAAAGGAGTGCTCTATGAAACGTTTTCTCTCTCTGCTTCTGACCTGTGCCATGCTCCTGTCCCTGGCCGCCTGCGGCAAAAAGGACCCGGGCAGCTCCTCCTCCGGCGGCGGAAGCACCTCGGGCAGCACCTCCGGCGATCCGGACGCTTCCTGCCCCGATCCCAAGGACGCGCTGTACGCCCTGTACTACACCACCATGTCCACCTTCGTGGCCTCCCAGCAGCTGCGGGAGAGCATCGAGCAGCAGTACGGCCAGCCGGACGCCCCCGCCAACGGCGGCGGCGGTGAGTATCTGCTGAGCAGCAGCGGCTTCGAGGGCAACGCCATCGTCCTCATGCCCGCGGGCCAGGCCGCCCGGCTGTATCAGCAAAGCAACGGTGAGTATCAGATGCTGGCCATCACCAACCTGTGCGGCCCTCAGCTGCTGGTCAAGGGGGAGACGCTCTCCTCCCTGGATCAGCTTCGGGGCAGGACCATCCACGCCTATTTGGAAGACACCGATCAGATCGCCATTCTGCGCCACCTGCTGGTGGAGAACGGCCTGGATCCCGACAAGAACGTGACCATTGACGGCGGCTACGGCCCCTACTACCAGCCCGAATACAGCCAGGACGGGGACGTCTATCTGCTGGATTCCTACAACGCCGCCGCGGCTATGGCGGCAGACAGCAGCCTTACTCTTCTGGCCGATCTGGGGGAGGAATGGGCCGATCTGAGTCTGGGACAGATCGTAGCCGGCTGCGCCGTGGCCCGGACGGAGTTCGCTCAGGCCCACCCCGAGGCCATATCGGCCTTCCTGTCCGGCATGGAGCAGTCCGCCGAGGCCATGAGCGATCCGGACACGGCGGTGAACTACTGGAGCGACCCGAACCGGGACATCCTGCTTGCCGCCCTGCCCTACTGCGGCATCACCTTTGCCGCCGGCCAGGAGATGAAGGATCTGGCGGAGGACTACTACCTGTCCCTGTTCCAGGGCGACCCCGAAGCCATCGGTGGCGGCCTGCCCTATGACGACTTCTATTACGGCGTGAACTGACGGTCCGCACCCCCGGCGGGAGACCTCCCGCCGGGGATGCTTTGGGATGCAGCTCACTTTTTCTGTGTTTTCGGCCGCGCGAGGGTGCAAAAAAGGCTCGGCAGTTGAAAAAAATCCCATGTTCCCCTTGCGTTTTCTTTTTTCTTATGGTATAGTAACAGTGTGATCATGGTAGTATCAGATGAGAGTGGAGCTTCGGTTCCGCTCTTTTTACTTGACTGAACGCTTTTCAGTGACAGGAGGGCGCCTATGGCGAAGGTAACCGACACTGTGGCTCAGCTGGCCCTGCCCTATGTACAGGCCGCTGGATGCACCCTTTGGGATGTGGAATACATCAAAGAGGCCGGCGAGTGGTATCTGCGGGTCTATATCGACAAGAAGGGCGGCGTATCCATCGAGGACTGCGAGGCCGTCTCCCGCCCCCTGTCCGACAAACTGGACGAGGCCGACCCCATCCAGGGCAGCTATACCTTTGAGGTGTCCTCCGCAGGGTGCGACCGGGTGCTGCGCACGGCGGAGCATTTCGCCGCCTGCATGGGGCAGGAGGCAGAGATCAAGCTCTACCGCCCCCGGAACGGCCGAAAGGAATTCGTGGGCATCTTACAGGCCTATGACGACGGAAACATCACCATCATCCAGGGGGAGGCCCCCATTACGTTTGAAAAAAAAGAAGTGGCTCTGGCCCGGCTGTACCCCCGGTTCTGAGCGCGTCTTAGGAGGAGAATATCGTGGCTAAGAGAGTAACCAAGAAGGTCAATAACACCGAGCTGGACGGCAAGGAATTCTTCGCCGCCATCGCACAGATCGAACAGGAAAAGGGCATCAAGCCCGGCTATATGATGGAGAAGATCAGCCAGGCTCTGCTGGCCGCCTATCGCCGGGACCACGAGGGCGTGGGCGACAACCTGGTGGTGGACGCCGACCCCGAGACCAACACCGTGCGCATGTTCCTGAAGAAGGACGTGGTGGAGACGGTGGACGATCCGGGGACGGAGATCTCTCTGGACGAGGCCCGCATGTCCCTGCCCCAGGTCCAGTTGGGCGATGTGATCCGCATCGAGATCAAGCCCAAGAGCTTTGGCCGCATCGCCGCCCAGACCGCCCGCCAGGTGATCATTCAGGGCATCCGCGAGGCCGAGCAGGACATGGTCTATGACCAGTTCTGCTCCAAGGAGCACGAGCTGCTCACCGGCATCGTCACCCGCATCGACCCCCGCAGCGGCGCCGTGGTGCTGCGCATCTCCGCCGGCGGTCAGGTGACCGACGCCTATCTGGGCTCCAACGAGCAGGTGAAGGGCGAGCATTACACCGAGGGCCAGCGCCTGCGCGTGTATGTGGTAGAGGTCCGCAAGGCCACCAAGGGCCCCCAGGTGCTCATCTCCCGCACCCACCCCGGTCTGGTCAAGCGCCTGTTCGAGCTTGAAGTGCCCGAGATCTACGACGGCACTGTGGAGATCCGCTCCGTTGCCCGCGAGGCCGGCAGCCGCACCAAGCTGGCCGTCTGGTCGGCCGACCCCAATGTGGACCCCATCGGCGCCTGCGTCGGCCCCCGCGGCCAGCGCGTGAACGCCATCGTGGAGGAACTGAAGGGCGAGAAGATGGACATCATCAAGTTCTCCGAGGATCCCGCGGAATACATCGCCGCCGCCCTGTCTCCCGCCGACGTGGTCAGCGTGGATGAGCTGCCCGACGGCAAGAGCTGCCGGGTGGTGGTGCCGGATGACCAGCTGTCTCTGGCCATCGGCAAGGAGGGGCAGAACGCCCGTCTGGCCGCAAAGCTCACTGGCTATAAGATCGACATCAAGCCCGCCTCCGCCCCCATCGAGGACGAAGAGACGCCCGCTGACGGGACTGAGACGGAGGCCGAGGAGCAGACCCAGGAGTGATCCCGCCGCGCCGCGGCTTCGATCCTATGTTTTCAGAGAGGGGGGAGCGACATGCTCCGGAAAGTACCCATGCGCCAATGCGTGGGCTGCCGTGAGATGAAGCCCAAGAAGGAGCTGATCCGGGTGGTCCGCTCGCCGGAGGGGACAGTCAGCCTGGATCTCAAGGGCAAGCTGCCCGGCCGGGGGGCCTATGTGTGTCCCGACCCGGAGTGTCTGAAGCGTGCCAGAAAGTCCAGGGCTTTGGAGCGTGCTTTCTCCGCCCCCCTGCCTGACGAGGTCTGGCAGGCTCTGGAGGACCAGATGAAGGAGGTGCCCGCAGATGCCCAATGACCCTATCCTCAACCTGATCGGTCTGGCCAATAAGGCCGGCAAGCTGGAGATCGGCGAGGAGCCGGTGGGTGCCCTGTGCCGCGCCCGCCAGGCCAAGCTGGTGCTGCTGGCCCAGGACGCGGCCCCCAACACCTGCCGCCGGGCCGCCCACTTCGGCGAGGCCGGAAACGTGCTGTTTTTGCAGCTGCCCTTCACCAAGGCGGAGCTGGGGATGCAGCTGGGCCGCTCCTCCTGCGCCATGCTGGCGGTGGCCGACTCCGGCCTTGCTGCCTCGATGGTAGAAAAGCTGTCCGCCCGGGACCCTGACCGTTACGGCCCCGCCGCCGCCCAGCTGCGGCAGAAGGCCGACCGCGTCTTACAGCGCCAGCGGGAAAAGCGGCAGCATGAAAAAAACCTGCGTGAGGGCAAACACAAGCCCTGGGCCGCCCCGCCGCCCCAGAAAGCGGAGAGCGAAAAGCGCCCCCCCTCCCCCGCCAAGAAACGACCCGCGCCGAAGAAGCCCCACACAGGCCCCTCGGCTTTCAAGCACCCGGACGGCAGCGCCCGTCCCACCAGATCCGGCCCCGGCGGCCGGCGCCTGTCCGGTAAGCTCCGGCACGATTCCTAAGAAACGAGGTGGCTTCAATCTATGATGCAGAAATATCCGATCCACAAGCTGGCGAAGGATCTGAAGAAGGATGGCAAGGAAGTTAAGTCCCAGGAGATCATGGACATCCTGACCAAGTACGGACATCCTCCCAAGAACCACATGCAGCCCCTGACTGACCAGGAGCTGTCCATCGTCTTTGAGTATCTGACCCAGCACAATCAGATCGATTCCATCCAGTCGGTGTACGCCGACGTGTACCACGACCCCGCCAAGCAGGCCGCTCCCGCCCCCAAGGAGGAGAAGTCCGCCCCCAAGGCGGCTCAGCCCGGCGGCAAGGCTCAGTCCCCCACCGCCGGAAAGCCCCAGCAGGGCCAGCAGAACGTCCAGCCCCCCCGCCGGGGCGAGGAGAAGAAAGCCCAGCCCGTTCAGCCCGCCAAGCCCATGTCCCGCGTGCCGGAGAAGAAGGTGGTGGACACTCGCGGCGGCGGCAACGTGAACCTGGCCAAGTATGACGAGCGGCTGGAGTCCTTCACCAGTGAAAAGACTCAGGACCGGGGCGGCAAGCAGAAGTTCCAGGGCCGCAACGCCCAGCGTCAGCGGGGCGGCCGTCAGGCCGGCTCCTTCGGCAACAAGCGCAAGCAGGAGGAGCAGGACCGTCTGCGCCGCCTGCAGCTGGAGATCGCCAAGAAGGCCCCCGTCAAGGTGCTCATTCCCGATGAGATCTCCGTGGGCGAACTGGCCAGCCGTATGAAGAAGACCGGCGCCGAGGTGGTCAAGTGCCTGATGAAGAACGGCGTGATGGCCTCTCTCAGCCAGATCATCGACTACGACACCGCCGCCTTTGTGGCCGAGGAACTGGGCTGCAAGGTGGAGAAGGAGGTCATCGTCACCATCGAGGAGAAGCTGATCGACGCCAGCGAGGACAAGGCCGAGGACCTGGTGCCCCGCGCTCCCGTGGTGGTGGTCATGGGCCACGTGGACCACGGCAAGACCTCCCTGCTGGACTATATCCGCCACGCCAACGTGGTCTCCGGCGAGGCCGGCGGCATCACCCAGCACATCGGCGCCTATCAGGTGGACGTCCACGGCAGCCCCGTCACCTTCCTGGATACCCCGGGCCACGAGGCATTTACCGCCATGCGCGCCCGCGGCGCCATGATCACGGACATCGCCATCCTGGTGGTGGCCGCCGACGACGGCATCATGCCCCAGACCGTGGAATCCATCAACCACGCCAAGGCCGCTGAGATCCCCATCATCGTGGCCATCAACAAGATGGATAAGCCCACCGCCAACCCCGACCGCATCATGCAGCAGCTCACCGAGTATGAGCTGGTGCCCGAGGAGTGGGGCGGCGAGACCATCATCTGCCCCATCTCCGCCAAGACCGGCATGGGCATCGACAACCTGTTGGATATGGTAGTGCTCACCGCCGAAATGAAGGAGCTGAAGGCCAACCCCAACCGGGCCGCCTCCGGCGCCGTCATCGA
Organism: uncultured Oscillospiraceae bacterium; assembly: GCA_934659475.1. Lineage (GTDB taxonomy): Bacteria > Bacillota > Clostridia > Oscillospirales > Oscillospiraceae > Lawsonibacter. Next base: position 10,996 of record CAKUHX010000012.1, on the reverse strand, counting down.
GGCCCGGCTGGACAAGGGCCGCGGCCCCGTGGCCACCCTGCTGGTGCAGAACGGCACCCTGAAGCAGGGCGACATCATCATCGCCGGCACCGCCGTGGGCCGTGTCCGCGCCATGACCGACGCCCGGGGCAAGAAGCTGACCGAGGCCGGCCCCTCCGTCCCCGTTGAGATCATCGGCATGGGCGAGGTGCCCGGCGCGGGCGACGACTTCCACGCCGTGGCTGACGAGCGCATGGCCCGCGAGCTGGTGGAGCAGCGCAAGCACGACCAGAAGGCCGCTGCCAACGCCCCCACCGGCAAGGTCACTCTGGAGGATCTGTTCAGCCAGATCCAGGCCGGCGAGATGAAGACCCTGAACATCATCGTCAAGGCCGACGTCCAGGGCTCCGCCGAGGCCGTGAAGGCCAGCCTGGAGAAGCTGTCCAACGACGAGGTCCGGGTCCGGGTCATCCACTGCGCCGTGGGCGCCATCACTGAAAGCGACGTCACCCTGGCCGCCACCTCCGGCGCCATCATCGTGGGCTTCAACGTCCGCCCCGATGCCAACGCCAAAGACACCGCCGCCCGCACCAAGGTGGACATGCGGATGTACCGGGTCATCTACGACGCCATCAACGAGGTCGAGGCCGCCATGAAGGGCATGCTGGCCCCCAAGTTCAAGGAAGTGGAGCTGGGCCGTGCCGAGGTGCGCAATGTGTTCCGCATCACCGGCGTGGGCATGGTGGCCGGCTGCTACGTGCTGGACGGCAAGATGCAGCGTGGCGCCCAGATGCGTCTGCTGCGGGACAACATCGTCATCTACGATGGCGCCATCGCCTCCCTCCAGCGGTTCAAGGACAGCGTAAAGGAGGTCGCCGCCGGCTACGAATGCGGCATCACCTTTGAGAAGTTCCAAGACATCAAGGAGGGCGACATCATCGAAGCCTTCCTCATGGAGCAGATCGAAGTCTAAGTTTCCAAAACCGAAACAGAGCCCAGCGAAGCGGGTCTGTTTCGGCCATGACGAGCAACGGAGCAAAGCGGATGTCCGGCGTAAGCCGGATGAAGCGGTGCGAAGATTGCAAGGACGAAGCATAACCCCTAAGCGTGGGCGGGCGGATACGCCCGCCCACGCTTTTCCTTTTCTGCCCGTCCCAGAGGGACGATCAAGCGAATTCTGTTTTCAAGGAGATCTTACTGTGACCAATACTGACCGAGTCATCGCTCTGGGCTTTTTTGACGGGGTGCACACGGGCCATGGCCAGCTGATGAAGGCCGTAAAAGCCGCGGCTGAGCGCACCGGCGCTGTGGCCGCCGCCTTCACCTTTGACCGCAGCCCCACCGCCGTCATCACCGGCCAGCCCGTCCCCCTGCTGTCCACGGTGGAGGACCGCATCTGGCTGATGCAGCACTGCTACGGCATCGAGGAGGTCGTTGTAGCCTCCTTCGACGCCATGCAGCGCATGGACTGGCAGGACTTTATCGTCCAGTACCTTGTCCGGGAGCTGAAGGTCGTCCATGTGGTGGCCGGCCACGACTTCCACTTCGGCTATATGGGCAAGGGCAATCCCCAGCGGCTGAAGGAGAAATGCCGGGAACTGGGCATCGGCTGCGACATCATCAGTCCCGTGGTGCAGGATGGCATCACCGTCTCCTCTACTTATATCCGCACTCTGATCGCTCAGGGGGAGATGGAACGCGCCGTGCAGTTTTTGGGCCACCCCCATGTCCTCAGCGGGCAGGTGGGCCACGGCAAGCACATCGGCTCCTCCGCCTTGGGCTTTCCCACCGTGAACCTGTCCATCCCCGACCAGGTCATCGTGCCCGCCTTCGGCGTTTACGCCACCAAGGTCCACTTCGGGGACCAGTGCCGCATGGCGGTGACCAACGTTGGGGTGCGCCCCACCGTCCGGGACAACGACGGGCGGGTGACGGTGGAGGGCTTTATCCTGGACTTCAGCGGCGATCTGTATGGTCAGCCGCTGCGCATGGAATTCTTCCACCGCCTGCGGGGGGAGCAGAAGTTCCCCACCCTTCATGCCTTGGCCGTTGAGATCGCCCACAACGCCCAACAGACCAGGGAGTATTTCTCCCGGCTGAACTCTGAGACCTGAAAGGAGAGCCCTGCCAATGGACCATGCCGCCCCACGCCACGCAAGATATGACAGCCTGCTGAATTACCTCTGGATCTTTACCGTCTGTCTGGCCCTGCTGGGCTTTTCCCTGGACAGTCGCGAAAACATCTTGAAGGGTCTGATCGCCATCGTCATGACGGAGGATGCCCTGATCACCGACTACTTTTTGGTCGCCGGGCCGGGCGCCGCCCTGGTCAATTCCGCCCTGGTCACATCCATCTCCCTGGTGCTGCTGCGCCTGTCGGGGGACACCCTGAACGGTATGACCTTAGTAGAAGTTGGGCTGATGTCCGGCTTCTCCCTGTTCGGCAAAAACTACCTGAACATCTGGCCCATCCTTCTGGGTTCCTGGCTGTACCCCGTGTCCAGAAAGGAGCCCTACGGCAGCTATGTGGGCATCGGCCTGATGGCCACCGCCCTGTCCCCGGTGATCAGCTATATCGCCTTGGACAACGGCTGGGGCAGCGTCCCGTTGGGCATCATCGTGGGCATCGTCATTGGCTATATCATGGCCCCTCTGGCTGCCTACACTTACCGGATCCAGAACGGAATGAACCTGTATAACGTGGGCTTCTCCTGCGGGCTGGTGGCGTTCATCTGCGTGCCCCTTATGAGCGGCTTCGGTGCCACGCCGGAGACCAAATACCGCTGGGCCGGCGGCTATGACCTGACCTTTGCCCTGGTGCTGGGCATATTCTGTCTGCTGCTGATCCTGTGCGGACTTTTGATATGCGGCATCCCCATATGGGCCGCCTGGGCCGGCTACCGGATGCTGCTGAACACCAGCGGCCGCGCCCCCAGTGACTATCTGCGAATGTTCGGCCCCGCCCCCGTTCTGATCAACACCGGAGTCAACGGCCTGATCGGCACGGCGTTCATCCTTCTGGGGGGCGGCGATCTGAACGGCCCCACCATCGGCGGCATTTTGACCATCATGGGCTTCTCCGCCTTCGGCAAGCACGCGCGGAATATCATCCCCGTCATGGCCGGCGTCTTTTTGGGCAGCGCCCTGATGCACTGGAAACTGTCCGACCCGGCGGTGCAGCTGGCCTGTCTCTTCTGCACCACCCTGGCCCCCGTCTCCGGCTATTTCGGCTGGCCCTACGGCGTGCTGGCCGGCTTTCTCCACTCCTCCGTGGTGCTGTTCACCAGCACGCCGGTAGCCGGGATGAACCTGTACAACAACGGGTTTTCTGGCGGCATGGTGGCCATCGTGCTCTATCCCCTGCTCATCGCCATCGCCCGGCACCGCAAGCCTGTGCTTCAGGATGGCGACCTGTTCGAAAATCTGGAGAACGACTCCCCTGTCATGGCCCCCGACCGCCACACGATCATCGAAGAAAAAGACGAGTGACCACAAAACAGCGCCCTGTTCATGTGAACAGGGCGCTGAGACTGTCGAAAAAGTGGCGAAGCCACTTTTTCGAGTCAGGATGCACGCAGGCCATCCCTCGATTTCTTGCGAAAAAGTCGGGCTGCCCTGCGCGAGAAGTGTCATTTCCGACGCGCATGTCGTCGGAAATGACGGATCAAAGCTTTATTCCGCCACCTGCTGGTGGCGGAACTCCCTGCGGGAGGGCTTTTTTGTCAAGCTGAGCGCGCTGTTCATGTCTCTCATGTCCCGAACAGCAGGCGCACGGCCCAGGCGGAGGCCAGAAAGCCCACCGTATCCGCGCACAGAGCGGCCGGGATGGTGTACCGGGTGCGGCCGACCCCCACGGCGCCGAAGTATACCGCAATGGTATAGAACGTGGTCTCCGTGGAGCCCAGCATCACTGCCGCCACCCGCCCCACATAGGAATCCGGCCCCCAGGTGTTCATCAGTTCCGCCCCCACCCCAAGGGCTGCCGAGCCGCTGATGGGCCGCACCAGCATCAGCGGCAGCAGCTGGGCGGGCAGCCCCACCCGTTCCATCGCGGGCCCCATCAGCCCGGCTGCCAGTTCCACCGCACCGGAGGCCCGCAGCATATACACCACCGTCAGCAGCGTCACCAGCGACGGTGCGATGCCTACCAGTGTGTCCAGCCCCGTCGCCGCCCCCCTCACAAGGGCGGCATATACGTCCACCCGTCTCCCGCAGGCATACAGGGCCACGCCGCACAGGATCAGCGGCACGGTCAGCTGGGTCAGCAGCTCGATCATCCTATCCCCTCCACACCCGGGCCAATATTTTGCAGGCCACGATCCCCGCCCCCACCGACAGGGCCGAGGCCAGCCACACCGCCGGAAGGATGTCGAAGGGGGCCGCGCTGCCCGCAGCCCCCCGCACCGCCGCCGCTGTGGTGGGCAACAGCTGGATCGAAGCGGAATTGCACACGATCAGCAGGCACAGCTCATCACTTGCCCGCCCCGGGGAACGCTCCGCCATCCCCCTTGCCGCCTGGATCCCCACGGGGGTGGCCGCGCTGCCCAGACCCAACAGATTGGCTGAGACATTGGCGGACAGAGCCTGCATGGTGGCCCCGTCCCCCCGCAGTCCGGGATACAGCCGCAGCAGCACGGGCCGCAGCAGCCGGGACAGCCGGTCGGCCAGACCGCACTGGCTCATGACCTCCATGACGCCCGTCCAAAGGCACAGCGGGCCCGCAATGGCAAGGCACAGCTGCACCGCGGCGGCGGCGCCCTCAAAGGCCGCCGCCGCTACCTGCTGCTCCTGCCCGGTCATCAGGCCGCACAGCACCGCCGCCGCCGCCATCCCCGTCCAAAGCACTGACATCGCCACAGCCGCTCCCCCTCCCCGTCCGACACTCATCTATCCATACGATCCCGCCCCGAAAAACATACTCGGCTTCTGACCGCCCGCCAATTCTTAACGAAATATTTATATTCGTTTCGGCCCTGAAAAGATTGGGCCATGAAATTTTTTCCGAAAACCCGCCCGTTTATCTTTATATTGCATTGACAGAACCAAATTGTCTCTGTATAATAGACAAACTGGCCTAACTATTTTGGGCCGCATCTCCAGGACCCCCCCGCCGAAGAAGAGAAAGGATCTGATCGTATTGAAATCTACCGGCATCGTCCGTAAAGTGGATGAGTTGGGCCGCATCGTCCTGCCCATCGAATTGCGCCGCACCCTGGACATTGCGGAAAAGGACTCTCTTGAAATTTATATGGACGGAGCCTCCATTGTCCTGAAAAAGTATCAACCCGCCTGCATTTTCTGTGACGATGCACAGGATGTGATCTCATTTCGGGGCAAGAACGTGTGCGCCCGCTGCATCAAAGCTCTTCAGGAAGCCGGGGAATGATCCCATCGGAAAAAGTACAAAAAAACGGCGTGACCGAGACCGGCCACGCCGTTTTTCTTTTCCGATGTCCGATGCAGCTGTTTGGCTTATTCGCCCCTGATGGCCAGGTCGTACAGGTCGTTGCGGGACAGGTGCAGCTCCTTGGCGGCCCGCTTTACACTGTCCCGCAGGGACAGTCCCTCCTGCTCCCGCAGACGCTGGGCCAGCCGCAGGCCGTCCTCCAGAGTGGCCTCCTCCTGCTCCGCAGGCTCCGCCCCCCGGACCACAAGGACGAACTCCCCCCGGGGCTCCCCGTCCTGAAAGCGCTGCACAGCGCCCCCAAGGGTGGTGCGTACGATCTCCTCATGGAGCTTGGTCAGCTCCCGGCACAGGGACACCGGCCGGTCCGACCCCAACACTTCCGCCAGATCCTGCAGGGTGGCCCGCAGCTTGTGGGGAGCCTCGTAGAAGATCATGGTGCGCTCCTCCCCCCGCAGGGACTCCAGATGGGCACGGCGGTTCTTCTTGTTCATGGCCAGGAACCCCTCGAAGGTGAACCGGCCCGTGGGCTGGCCGGAGGCCGCCAGGGCTGTGACCAGGGCGCAGGGTCCGGGGACGGACACCACGCCGATGCCCTCCTGGGCGCATCTGGCCACCAGATCCTCCCCGGGGTCGGAGATGGCGGGGGTGCCGGCGTCGGTGACCAGAGCGCAGTTCTCCCCGGCCAGCAGGCGGTCCAGCACCGCCTGTCCGCCCCAGCCCGTGTTGTGCCGGTGGTAGATCACCATGGGCTTTTTGATCCCCAGGTGGTTGAGCAGCTTCACCGTCACCCGGGTGTCCTCCGCGGCGATAAAGTCCGCCTCTGCCAGGGTCTTGGCCATGCGCTGGGAGATGTCCCCCAGGTTGCCGATGGGTGTGGGTACAAGATACAGGGTCCCCGCCATACAGGTCACTCCTCTGTTACAGGTAAAATAGAAAGGCCGGGCCGGGCCTGCTTCACCGCCTCCACCAGCACCCCATAGGGCGGGTGGGCCGGACTGTGGCACAGCAGCTTCAGGCGCTTAGGCTCCAGCCCCGCGCCCCGCAGGGCGCACAGCAGACCGGTGAGCCGCTCCGGCCGATAGCACAGGGCAAAGCGGCCCCCGTTCTTCAAAAGCCGCCCCGCGGCGGCACACAGCACTTCCTCCGTGCAGTCCCCCATGCGGGCGGGACCGCCGTCTCCCCCGCTCCCCGGGGCAAAATAAGGGGGATTGGATACCACCAGGTCGAACTGCCCGGCGGGCAGTCCGCTCGCCCGCAGGTCGGCGGTGACTACCGTCCCCGCCAGCCCGTTAACGGCCAGGTTGTCCCGGGCGGTCCGGGCGGCCAGGGGGTCCCGCTCCACCCCAAAGAGGGTCAGCCCCCCCTCCCTTCGGGCCAGCAGGAGCAGCAGCGCGCCGCTGCCCGTCCCCAGGTCGCACACCCGCCAGCCCCGGCGCACCGTCGCAAAGCCGCCCAGAGCCAATGTGTCCGCCCCCAGGGGGAACACCCCGTCGGGCCAGGTCAGGGTGTAGGGCCCCAGCTGCTCCCGGCCGCTCATCCCTGCTCCTTCAAAAAGCGGATCAGGCACCGGGTGATCTTAGCGGTCAGGCCCCAGATGGCGTGATCCTTCCAGGGGTAGACCAGGATGGTCTCTCCCCCGGACATCCACCTGTAGCTGCGGGGGATGCCGATGCGCTCATAGGGAAAGTCCTCCCCCACCTGGGGGGACAGCTCACAGCGGTACTCCATGGGCGGATGCTCCAGCAGGTGCTCCAGTGGCACCCGGAACACTCCCCCCACCTCGGCGGGGCTGGGCCGCATTTGGGCCGCCCCCGCGCGGCTCACCTTGCCCAGCACAGGGTACATGATGAACCCCGCCCGGTGGACAAGAAAGTCCAGGGGGCCCAGCAACTGGACCTCTTCTGCGGGGATGGCCAGTTCCTCAAAGGTCTCCCGCAGGGCGCACTGATCCGAGGTCTCGTCTCCCTCGATCCTGCCGCCGGGGAAACATACCTCCCCCGGCTGCCGCCGCAGGGTGCCTGCCCGCACCTCATAGAGGAGGGACAGACTGCCGTCCGTCTCCTCCACCATGGGCACCAACACCGCGTATCGCCCGGTGTTATCCATCAGTGTAGGCTGACCGTGCTCCAGCGTCTCATGGAGTTGTTCCAGATTTACTCTCATGCAAAATACCCCAAGTTAGCCGGCATGATGAAATAGGTCATAAAAATGCCGATGAGGGCGCAGGTGAGATAGGCCAGCTCCCGTGGTCTCCACCAGAACAGCAGGGAAAAGCCCCCGCTGACCCCCAAATTGATACCGATAGCTGCCAGTTTGGGCAGGTAGCGGGGCTCCACCCCCTCGGTGGTGCCCATCATGGTCACCCGGTCGGGCAGGGACAGCCAGCCGCCCAGCGCCCCGAACAGAGAGACCAGCAGCAGCACATACAGGATCATGTTCCGGTTGCGCTGGGTACTGTCCTTCAGGCCGGAAAACAGCCCTCCGCCGCGCCGCGCCATAAGATCACTCCTTCTCTCTCCCCCGCAGGGGAGCCATAAAAGGCACGCCTTGGGGGTCTCCCGCCCAAGGCGCACGCAGTATCGTGTTACATCTTCTCCGGCGCGGACACGCCCAGCAGGCCCAGGCCGTTGGCCAGCACCGCCCGCACGCAGTCCGCCAGCTTCAGCCGGGCCTGGAGCACCGCGGGCTCCTCCCCCTTGATGCGGCAGGCGTTGTAGAAGCGGTGGAAGTCCCCGGCCAGCGCCGCCAGATAGCGGTCGATGCGGCTGGGGTCATAGTCCCGGGCGGCCAGATGCAGTTCCTCGGGATACTGGGCCAAGGACTTTACGAGGGCCAGTTCCTCCGGCGCAGTGAACACGGCGGCATCCAGAGCCGCGGCATCGGGCACAGTCTCCCCCTCTTCGGCCAGGCGGGCCACCAGGGAGCAGATACGGGCGTGGGCATACTGCACATAGTACACCGGATTCTCGCTGTCCTCCCGCACGGCCAGGTCCAGGTCGAAGTCCACGGGGCTGCTTGCCGTCCTGGAATTGAAGAAGAAGCGGGCGGCATCCACACTCACCTCGTCCAGCAGGTCGTGGAGGGCGATGGCTTTGCCGGAGCGCTTGGACATGCGCACGGGCTTGCCGTCCTGCAGCAGGTTCACCAGCTGCATCAGCACGATGACCAGCCGGTGGGAGCCGTCCAGGCCCAGACCGTCCAGAGCCGCCTGGAGCCGGGCCACATGGCCGTGGTGGTCGGCCCCCCACACATTGATGACCTTATCAAAGCCCCGCTTTTCAAACTTGTTGCGGTGGTAGGCGATGTCGGCGGCGAAGTAGGTATAGAAGCCGTTGGCCCGGCGCAGCACGTCGTCCTTCAGGTCCAGCTTGTCCACCTGCTCCTGGGTCTTGCCCTCGGCCATGAATTTCCGCTTCAGCAGGGCGGTGGTGTTCAGCCACAGGGCGCCGTCCTTCTCGTAGGTCCAGCCCTTGTCGCCGAGCAGCTGCACCGTCTCGGCCACATAGCCGCTGGCGTGCAGCTCCGACTCGAAGAACCACTGGTCGTACACGATGCCGTACTTCTTCAGATCCTCCTGCATCTTGGGGATGTTCACCTTCAGGCCGTACTGGGCCATCCTGTCCAGGCGCTCCTCCTCGGGCAGGTCCTTCCAGCCTTCGCCGTGTGCGTCATAGATGGCCTTTGCCAGCTCCTTGATGTCCTCGCCGTGGTAGCCCTCTTCGGGGAAGGGGAAGTTCTCCTCCCCCATGATCAGCTGCATATACCGGGTGTTGATGGACACGGCAAACTTGTGGATCTGGTTGCCGGCGTCGTTCACATAGAATTCCTTCCAGGTGTCATAGCCGTCCCGGGCCAGTACGTTGGCCAGCGTGTCCCCCAGCACGCCGCCCCGGGCGTTGCCCATGTGCATGGGGCCGGTGGGATTGGCAGAGACGAACTCCACCATGACCTTCTGCCCCTTTCCATCGTCGCCGGAGCCGTAGTCGGCCCCCTGGCTCTCCACCGCAGACAGCACGTCGCCGTACCACTTGGGGCCCAGGGTGAAGTTCAGGAAACCGGGGCCGGCGATCTCTACCTTGCTGAAAAAGCTGCCCTCCAGCTCCAGATGGTCCACAATGGCCTGGGCGATGACCCGTGGAGCCTTATGCAGGGCCTTGGCTCCGGCCATGGCGAAGGAGGAGGCGTAGTCCCCGTGGGCGGTGTCCTTGGGGATCTCAATGGTGGCCTTCACCTCCGCCCCCGCGGGCAGAGCTCCGGCGGCAGCGGCCCTCTCATAGGCCGTCTGGGTCAGCTGGGCCACCTGCTGGCGGGCGGCCTGGATCATGTTGCTCATATCATTCACACCTTATCTTTTCTCCCGGGCGTCCCTCCCTGTCTGCACATGGGAAGGTCCCGGGGACCGTTTCTGCTCTGTTACTGTTTCAGGCCCGGGGCCTCTTTCACGTTGATCTGAAAGATGTTGCGGCCGGCCAGGGCGTGGTCCACCTCGATGGCGTAGTCGATCTCGATGGCGCCCCCGCGGTCGTGGAGGTCAGCCATCAGATGACTGGTCTTGATGCCGATCTCGATGGCGCCGTAGGGCGTGTTGTACATGGACATATGGCGGCGGCCCTCCTGAAACACCATTTGGGAGTTCACGCCACCCTCCCGCAGCAGGGTCACCTGTTCGCCCTCCACCTGAATGGTGGTGCGGGTGCCCTCAAGGCCGGTGAGCTCGCTCTCCTGATAGGTCAGGGTAAAATTACCCTCCCGCTCCGCCAGCCGGCCCTTTGTGATCAGTTCGATCACATCCGAATCGGCGTGCTCATATTTCTGCATCCCCTTGATGGAGATGATCACATCTTTTTCCATAGTCTCCTCCTGAGAAATGTTCTGACAAGGCAATATATTATACACCGTACGTGTCCGCCTTGTAAAGTCCCTGTTCCCCGCGGGGGTTGCAATTTCCGCCGCCCTGTGGAATAATGGAATGACCGTTTTCTTCCCCAACACGCAATATGAGGTGAGCCCATGACCAGTCTGTTCCGCTGTCCCCTGTGCGCCGCCCCCCTGACCCGCGGGGAGCACAGCTATACCTGCCCCCGCGGGCACAGCTTTGACATCGCCCGGGAGGGCTATACTCACCTGCTGCCCGCCAATCAGAAGCACTCCAAAAATCCCGGCGACGACAGGGCCATGGTGGCCGCCCGCTCCGCCTTTCTGGACCGGGGGTACTATGCCCCCCTGCGGGACGCCCTGGCCGGTCTGGCCGTCCGCCTGCTGGCGGACAGCCCCTCCTCCGCCCTGCTGGACAGCGGCTGCGGCGAGGGGTACTACACCGCCGGGCTGTATCATGCCCTGTCCGCAGCCGGGCACACGCCCAGGGCCGCCGGGGTGGATCTGTCCAGATCCGCCCTGAAGCGGGCGGCCCGCCGCCTGCCGGAGGGGGAGTTCGCCGTGGGCTCGGTGTACCACCTGCCCCTGCCGGACGGGGCCGTGCAGCTGCTGATGAACGTGTTCTCCCCCCTGGCAGCGGAGGAGTTCGCCCGGGTGCTGGCTCCCGGGGGCTTTTTCCTCTATGTGGTGCCCTCCGCCCGGCACCTGTGGGAGATGAAGCAGGTGCTGTATGAC